>JBBSUA010000060.1:0-8474 GCA_038235315.1 Pseudomonadales bacterium
GTAGTCTACTTGATGGTGACAATACACCAGTGGCATGGCGTGGACCAAAAGCAACGGGTGCTTTGATGCAATTGTTCAACCAGACTAACTGGCCACAGCTGGACTATCTAGTGATCGATATGCCACCCGGTACTGGCGATATTCAGCTGACATTGGCGCAACGTATTCCGGTTACTGGCGCAGTCATTGTCACCACGCCGCAGCACATTGCGTTACTTGATGCGCAAAAAGGCATTGAGATGTTTAAAAAAACCAATATTCAAGTCCTTGGGGTAGTAGAGAATATGGCGCTACACACCTGTAGTAATTGCGGTACGACCGAAGCGATCTTTGGTGCAGGCGGCGGCGAGAAAATCGCGGAGCAGTATCAAGTGCCATTATTAGGACAGCTACCTTTAGCCAGCGGTATTCGCGCGCAAGTGGATAAAGGAGAACCTAGCGTATTGGCCGACGATGAATTCGCACCTTATTATCTAAGCATTGCCAAAAACATTGAAGCCAATATTAATAAGTTTGCTAAGCCTGTTGATGATAAGCGTATTTTTTAAGACATAAATAGTTAGTATTTTAGTTTATATCGCTTAAATAGTGATGACTCTACAAATAAACCAGACAATTCCGTATAATCACCCCTATTAAATACTTACTAAGGAATAACAATGTCTATTAAGTCCGACCGTTGGATTCGTGAGCAAGCTGAAGCCCATAATATGATTGAGCCGTTTGAAGCGGGTCAAGTACGCTTCAATGACGCGGGCGAGCGTTTAATCAGCTATGGCACTTCAAGCTATGGTTATGATGTACGTTGTGCCCCTGAGTTCAAAGTATTTACTAACGTGCATTCTGTGGTCGTTGATCCCAAAAACTTTGATGAAAAAAGCTTTATTGATATTGTTGGTGATGAATGTATTATTCCACCTAATTCATTTGCATTAGCCCGTACGGTTGAATACTTCCGCATTCCACGTGATGTATTGACGATTTGCTTAGGTAAATCAACGTACGCACGCTGCGGTATTATCGTCAATGTCACGCCATTAGAGCCTGAGTGGGAAGGGCATGTCACTTTAGAGTTTAGTAACACGACCAATCTACCTGCACGTATCTACGCTGGAGAAGGCGTGGCGCAAATGTTGTTTTTCCAAAGTGATGCTGATGATGTGTGTGAGACTAGCTACAAAGATCGTGGTGGTAAATATCAGGGTCAACGTGGTGTGACATTGCCAAGAACATAGTCGTTTTTAAAATCAAATATTTTAGTCTAATGAGCATAAGTGAAAAATAAAAAAGCTAGGCGTAATTAACACGCCTAGCTTTTTTTGTACTAAATCACTCTGCCTACTATTTTAGAACTTTTAAACCCGCTTTATTATCACGCTTGACTTTAGCTGGCACAGTAGAGCCCTTCTGTTTAGATGAGTTGCTGGTTGAGTCTTCATTAGGCTCGTAATCATCATATTCATTAGGATCAAAGAACATACCTTGCGAGTTCTCTTTAGCATAGATGCCCAGTACCGCAGTGATAGGGACCCAAATCTCTTGGGAGACCCCACCAAATCGCGCACTGAAGTTGATAAAATCATTTTCCATACTCATATTACCTGTGGCACGACTGGCAATATTAAGTACAATGCGACCATCTTGCACGTGCTCAGTCGGAATCTGAACGTTATCAGCAGTAGCATCGACCATTAGGTATGGCGTTAAATCATTATCTTCTATCCATTGATAGATTGCACGCACCATATAGGGACGTGTGGGAGAGATAGAGGTAGTGTCACTCATACGAGGGTTTCCTATAAAAATAATATCAAATATTAATTGTCGTACATTATATCGTTATTTGTGAAACGAGATTAATGAATACTTTTTTGAAAACTATTGCGCTCAAAAAGGCGAGTTTGGTAGTCAAACAATGGGCGACTAATAGCACGAGGTAAATCAATCTGCATTTCCTCTAAACGCCACAGAAGCGGTGCCAATAGCACATCACACCAGCCAAAGTTATCAGACATAAAATAGGATTTATGAGCAAATAGTGGTGACAAAGTAATTAAAGAGTCTGCTAACTGTTTTCTCGCCAAAGTGGCTTGAGCTTTATTAAAGCTATCAGGGTGCATCAATAGGCGTTTGCCCAGTACCAACCAGTCGTGCTGAATACGCCATGCTAGCTGCCGAAACTGTGCACGCTCTTGCGGCGTATCCGGTAGTAGCTTGTTGGTATGATACCGCTCTTCCAGATACTCAAAAATGACATTGATCTCATACAATGCAATCTCGCGTTGCTGTAATACAGGCAAAGTATGATAGGGGTTGAGCTCAGTCAAATCTTCAGGGCGCTCTGAGTGCAAGCGTGATAAGTAATAGGCTAACTTCTTCTCTTCAAGTAAAAGACGCACCACATGACTGTCGTAGCCGTCATCAGCATATAAAATTAGCTGACTACTTGGAATGTCATTCGCATCAATCATGAAAGCCTAATAGTAAAGGTTAAGGCTGCCATCGTAAACAAAGTCGACCCTTTTATCAAGGCGGTAAGCGTAATCTATGCCCTGACAGCCATTCAAAACTATAGAAACCCTAAAAATAACTTCAAATGATGGCTTCAACTGCAAAACTTAGATATAAAAAAGGCACTACCGGAGTAGTGCCTAATATAACTGTCATAAAATACTATCTATTTTACATCTTTCCAGAATTCTTTATTTAATAAGTAAACTGGAATCAGAAGTACCAATAAAAATAGAATAACAAAGAAGCCGATTACCTTACGGTCATGACGAACAGGTTCACCCATCCAAGCCATAAAGTTTACCAAATCACCAACTTCAGATTGAAATTCTTCAGGACTCAAATCTTGTTGAAGATTATTGAGGACATGAGGCATTGCCACGTTGTGTAGCACTAAGTTATTAGCACCCCAAGGACGACTTGGATCTTCGTAAAACGATAGTAAATAAGTATAAACCCAATCGTCGCCACGCAATCTAGTCTCTAATGACAAGTCTGGAGGCGGCGCACCAAACCAAGCTGCTTGTACTTCAGGGTCGATCTCAGGGTTAATGTAATCACCGATCTGATCAGTGGTTACCATTAGATACTTTTGAACCAACTCTGGCGGTATCTCCAAATCTTTAGCGATGCGTGAGTGACGAACATACTTTGCTGAATGACAACCAGCGCAGTAGTTCATAAACATCTTCGCGCCGTTCTGTAGCGAACCCTTATTGGTAAAGTCAATAGGGGCTTCGCTACAAGCCAACGCTTCAGTATGACCTTCAGCATTAACGAAGCTACCACATTCACCGCCGCCACCTTCTGCCGACGCAGTGCCAGCGGTAAACATCAATGCTGCGCCTAAGCCCAAACCAGTCAGGGATTTAATTAAGGTGCTCATTAGTGACCTCCGGTAACGCGTTCTGGTGGCTGTTTACACTTCTCAATAGAAGTATAAATTGGCATCAATAAGAAGAATAAGAAGTACAGCACAGTAAATACTCTAGCCATTACGGTTGCCGTTGGCGTCGTTGGCGTTGCGCCCAAATAGCCAAGTACTAAGAAGCTAATAGCAAATACAGTCAACGCGATTTTAGACAATATACCTTTATAACGCATTGAACGTACTGGTGATCTATCAAGCCACGGTATCAAGAACAGTACGGCAATAGCACCACCCATCGCAACCACTCCGCCAAGCTTATTAGGAACAGCGCGCAAGATGGCATAAAACGGTGTGTAATACCATACTGGTGCAATATGAGCAGGTGTTTTTAACGAGTTAGCAGTCTCAAAGTTCGGTGGCTCAAGGAAGAAACCGCCACCTTCTGGGAAGAAGAATACCACTGCAAAGAAACAAATAAAGAACACCACAATACCAATCATGTCGTGCACGGTATAGTACGGATGGAACTCAATGCCATCTAAGGGCACACCGTTTTTGTCTTTAAGCTTTTTGATGTCAATACCATCAGGGTTGTTCGAACCCACATGATGCAGCGCTACCAAATGCATGAATACTAGACCCACCAATACGAGTGGAATAGCGACTACATGTAGTGCAAAGAAACGGTTTAGCGTAATACCTGAGATGATATAATCACCACGAACCCATTCAGCAAGACCATCGCCGATAACTGGTAGAGCAGCAGGAAGGTTTAAGATAACCTGTGCACCCCAGAACGACATGTTGCCCCACGGTAATAGATACCCAAAGAAGCCTTCTGCCATTAGGGATAAGTAAATTCCCATACCAATAAGCCAAATAAGCTCACGCGGCTTTTGGTATGATCCGTACAGCAACGCTCTGAACATATGCAAATAGACGACAACAAAGAATGCTGAGGCACCAGTGGAGTGCATATAGCGAATAAGCCAGCCACCTTTGACGTCACGCATGATGTATTCAACAGACGCAAATGCACCTTCTGCACTCGGGTTGTACATCATCGTCAGCCAAATACCAGTCACTAATTGATTGACCAATACCACCATTGATAACACGCCAAAGAAGTACCAAAAGTTAAAGTTCTTTGGTGCGTAGTACTTTGACATATGATATTCGTAGGTTTCAGTCGCCGGAAAGCGCGCGTCCACCCAATGCATGATTTTTTTACCCATACTCATATTAAACCTCCCCAACCGTCAAGATGGTACCATCCATACTATAATCTGGTATGGGCAGGTTAAGCGGTGCGGGAACGCCACTATAGACGCGACCCGCTAGATCATACTTAGATCCATGACATGGACAGAAAAATCCACCATACCAGTCGTTACCACCCAAGTCAGCCGCGCCAACATCAGGACGGTAGTTTGGTGCACAGCCTAAATGCGTACACACGCCATAAACAACCAATATACTTGGTTCTAAAGAGCGGGTAGGATTGGCACAATATTCAGGTTGTACAGATTCGGCAGAATCAGGATCAACTAGCAATGGTTTGACATCCTCTAGTTTAGCCAGCATATCTTTGGTACGTTTTACCACATAGGTAGGCTTGCCGCGATATTTGATGACAATCATTTGTCCTTCTTCAACAGAACCGATATCTTGGACAACGGCCGCTCCTGCCGCTTCTGCTTTAGCGCTTGGATACCAAGAACGCACGAAAGGTGTCGCCACAGCGGCTACGCCAGCTGCGCCAATAGCGGCAGTCGAGGCAATAAGAACTCTACGGCGTTGTACGTTAACGCCTTCGGTATGGTTCATTAATACTTTCTCCAGGTGAATGAAATGGGATTATCCCACACTGGGTTTGTGGCTTAGAAGCTTGCAATATCAATGACTAGCTATATCGCTGTGCCTAACTTTGCTGATTGTTACTATTCTAAGCTATTTTGGTTAAAAAATAAATTACAGCGTCAAAAATAAAACGACCTATAGAGGACATTTCCTACTATTGAACATCGCAATAATGTCTGCAACCGCCTTAATATAGTGATTTATATCAAAACTTGTTTTATGCCAGATAGTATTGATTATGTCCTCAAAATAAATAAGGAATTTAACAGTAGGGAATGATACTCGAAATGTCAGCAATGTTCACTAACTTTAACGACATTTCCCTAGCGTAAATGAGTGTAAACTACTTATTTCCAGTCTTTATCAAAAAAGTAGAAATTATAGTTCGTGCTCAAAATCATATTAGCCTTCGAGTATGTCCCAACGTTCAAGCTTGTGCATCATTTCATCTTCTATACCTAATAAACGCTCACTGGCAGCAGTCGCTGCATCCATGTCTTTATTAAACCATGAGCCGTCAGCTAACTTTTTTTGCAACTGAGCTTGTTCAGCTTCAAGCGCCGCAATCTCTTTTGGCAGGGACTCAAGCTCACGTTGATCATTATAATTAAGTTTTTTAGCGGTTGTATTTGATTTCACAGCAGGTTGTGCTGACTTAGCCGTTTTAGTGTTCGCCGTATTATTATTTGCAGATCTAGCAGCGAGCGCTGCTGTCTCACGATTTTTCTGTACTAAGTATTCTTGATAGCCGCCAACGTATTCTTTGACGATACCTTTGCCATCATCATCATGGTCAAAGACCCAAGTTGAGGTGACGACATTGTCCATAAATGAGCGATCATGGCTAATGAGTAAGATAGTACCGTTAAAGCTTGCCACTGATTCCTCTAAGAGCTCAAGAGTTGCCATATCCAAATCATTGGTAGGCTCATCGAGTACAAGGATGTTGGCAGGTTTGAGTAATTGCTTGGCAAGTAATACACGATTACGCTCGCCACCCGATAAAGCCTTGACAGGGGTACGTGCACGCTCTGGAGCAAATAAGAAGTCTTGTAGATAGCTCATAATATGAGTTTTGCGACCACCCACTTCGATGAAGTCGGAGCCTTCAGAGACATTTTGCGCCACTGTCGCCTCTAAATCTAACTGATCGCGTAGTTGATCAAAAAATGCCACTTCCAAGTTGGTTCCTAGAGTTACGCTACCATTTTTGATAACTTCTTTATCCGACATATCAAGTAATGCTTTGATAAGCGTGGTTTTTCCCGCGCCATTAGGTCCAACGATACCGATTTTGTCACCGCGCATGATGGTGGTACTAAAGTTATCGACTAAGACATTGCCATCATATTCAAGATGTAGATTTTTAACCTTACAGACTAGCTTGCCGCTTTTTTCGCCTGCATCCATAGTGATGTTAACGTTACCAATTTGCTCACGGCGACCACCGCGCTCTTCACGTAGTGCCTTTAGCTCACGGACACGGCCTTCATTACGGGTACGACGCGCCTTGATACCCTGACGAATCCAAACTTCTTCTTGCGCCAGTTTTTTATCGAAGTTAGCATTATTCTTTTCTTCAGCCAACAGTTGCAGCTCTTTAAGCTCTTGGTAACGAGCGTAGCCACCAGCACCTTGAGTCACGTCATAACTGGTTAATAGACCGCGATCCAGCTCAACAATACGAGTTGATAGTTTATTCACAAAGGCTCTATCATGGGTGACGAATAAAAGCGTCAGCCCTTGCCAATCTAATAAAAAGCGCTCAAGCCACTCAATACTGTCCACGTCCAAATGGTTGGTCGGCTCATCTAATAGCAATACATCAGGTTTGGTAACTAAAGAGCGTGCTAGCAATACTCGGCGTTTACGACCACCAGATAACGATGACAAATCATCTTCCGGGTTAAGACCCATAGTGGTAATCAGACGTCTTGCTTCACGCTCTAAATCCCAACCATGTACCGCATCGATATCATGTTGTAATGTTGCCATGCGCTCACAGGCATCCATATCACCATCTGCACATAAGTCAGTCTGTTGATGATAATTTATAAGCAGATCTGCGGTACGACGACTACCACCCATCACGATATCTAATATTTTACCACTGGTCTCAGGCACATCCTGTTCAAGCATCGCAACACGCACGCTGCTATTGATGATGACTTCACCGCTATCAGGTTGCAGGGAGCCATTGACCAGTTTGAATAGAGTAGATTTACCTTCGCCATTACGACCAATTAAACATACGCGTTCGCCCGCTTCAATGCTAAAATCGACGCCGTCAAGAACGGGAGCCACGCCAAAGGCGAGGTGAATATTTTTTAAATGTATCAGTGCCATAGAGTATCTTAAGCTTATAAATAGTAAAGTGGGATAGGGGACGAAATAACCATAAAAAAGTTATCTGTTCTGTCAGAATAATAAGTGTGGCTAAATTAGACTTATTATAACATGAGGACATGCCACTTTTCTGTAAGCACAAAAACTTTATCATCGTTGTCTTATCGCTACTACATTATGAGTTGCCTTCGATTGACACAGGCAGTTATTTTAATTTCTGCTATCTATAATGATTGATAGACAACTGATACAAAAATTATTTATCAAAAGTACTTAAACAACTCATTTTAATCTTTACTGAGAAATATATGATCGGATCTGATGCACGTCAGCAAATTGAAACAAAAACCGAAAACGATAATCAAGCGCTACAAACTGAGCTACAAGCACAAATGATTGAGCTACAAATGAGCATGGCACATCTTGAATTGACAGTAGAGCGACTCGATCAGGTCGTTACTCGACAAGATAAGCACATCCACACATTACAGCGTCAACTTCAATTGATATATAAACAAGTGGAAAGCCAAAGTAGTGAAGAGGGTATTGCGCCGTTTGATGTAATCGAAGATAGACCACCACATTACTAATCTCTCATATTCAAAGTTCGTAAAAATGATGGGAAAATCTATGTGATTGATATTACGTGGGTAGCCATTAAAGAATATCGATGATATATATCGCATAAGCAAGTGAGAAAAAGCCCATATTGACAGACAGAATTGGGTATGGTTCTGTGACTAACGGGTCATAATGGGTTAATAATGTATTTTTTCTGTTGTTTTAGTGTCAAAAAGCCATTACTATTCAAATTAGGAGATCGCTTAGATAATTTGTGTGGCATTTGCTTTATTGCTATGTACTGATTGTTGAAGCGGTAAAAACA
>JBBSUA010000061.1:0-8404 GCA_038235315.1 Pseudomonadales bacterium
GTGCTGCCGCGACTGAGCAGCTACAAATTTGGGGTGAGCGCAATAATATTCCGGTTGTAGCGCAAGGGCATGGCTCCGATAGTGCTTCGGTTATCTTTGACGCCATGCAATCTGCTAAAGCCAAGAATATCGATGTCTTAATTGCTGATACAGCAGGTCGCTTGCAGAATAAAACCCACCTCATGGCAGAATTAGAAAAAGTAGTGCGCGTCATGCGTAAAGCTGATCCAACCGCACCGCACGAAGGCATGATCGTCTTGGATGCAGGCACAGGTCAAAACGCGATCAATCAAGTTGAATTATTTAATAAAGTCGTCCCATTAACCGGTATTACAATTACCAAACTCGATGGTACTGCTACAGGTGGGGTTGTCTTCAATATTGCAGAAACGACTGATGTGCCCATTCGCTATATCGGTGTCGGCGAGTCCATTGATGATCTGCGCGCCTTTAGTCCGAAGCAGTTTGTCGCGGCATTGTTTGAGACAGACGATAAAGAGTAGAACTTATTAATGCTTGAGTTTTTAGATACAAGGATAATGAATGATGATGACTGTGACTATTACTAAGCTACAGACCTATATCTTAGCGCTAATTGTTAAACGCAATGACAGCGATTCTTTGAGTGCAAGTGAGCCAAAGCTGGTTGAGATGAGTTGGCTCTCCGAAGATGAATGGTGGACGGATTCAAAATCATTTGCCAAACTAAAAAAGTATTATAAATTGACGGACAACGACTTTAAGTTTATCGAAAAAAATAGCCTAAGTAGAGATAATCCTGCACAAGCGTTATTATTAGACGCTATTATCCAAGTTGATGAGTATGCTCAAGAAGAAAGAACAGTTTTTGATTTACCGCTAGATTTATCCTTAGGGACTCAGTTTCAGCAGCGGGTATGGCGAGCACTACAAGATATCAAGCTGGGTGAAACGATAAGTTACGCGACGTTAGCGACCCGAATTGGCAATCCTAAAGCCTGTCGTGCCGTTGCTAATGCCAATGGTAAGAATCCTTTTACACTCATCATTCCTTGTCATAGAGTCATTGCTAGTGATGGCAAGCTCGGCGGTTATACGGGTGGTTTGGATAAAAAAGAGTATCTACTTGCGCTAGAAGGGGTGAAGTGTAAGCCTTGATTTGTCTCACTACTTATAAAAAAGCCAAACGTTATGATAGCGTTTGGCTTTTTTATTGGACGTTAATTGGGTATTATCTATTTTAATATAATAATTAAAAGGCAACATCAATGACGAATTCGGGCTTAGCCACTGGCACGCTAGTAAAAACGGATAAAGGTCGTATTCCGATTCAAGATATTAAAGTAGGTGACATGGTGCTATCTACACCAGAGGATGGTACAGGGGAGGTAAGCTATCAGCCAGTGACCAAGACCTTTGTACATGACAACAAAGCACTATGGATGCTCACTTTGAGAAAGTATATTCACAGTGATGATAGGTATGGTAATGAAATAGATGATTTAGTCTATAAATCTACCGTTGGCGATAATTTGTTGACTACCTCTAATCATCCTATAAGGGTAGTCGGCAGTGGTAAACCCGATAAAGGACTCGTACACAACATTGACTTTTATAAAGAGCCTTGTTGGAAGCGAGTCGACGAGCTAGAGCAGTACGATATCGTAGTCAATGCAGATGGTGTTCTGTTTCATATTAATAATGTGCAGCCTATCTACCAGTTTGCAGAGGAAAATCACTCTATTAATTCTGATTATTATTGGTACGCAGGTACATATCATCAGAGCGACATAAAAGTGCTTGAAGATATATATTATGGTGATCATGTTGACTATGACCATCCTGAGTATGGCAACCCTGATGAGTTTGAAGACGAATCAACCCCTGCTGAAAAAGCGAAGAAATTTGCGGGTGCAATGGCTGAAGGATGGGTGAGAGATATAAATCATTATCGTGAAAATGGTTTTTTTGGGGGGGGGGTACAGAATAAAAATAGGGTTCCCTTTGAGAACTATTGTAAAGCAGATGATGGAAGCTATATCCCTTTTGTAGATACGGTCTATAACTTAGAAGTAGCTAATAATCATACTTATTTTGTAGGTTTTGGTGGAATTTTGGTGCAGGACTATATAGCGAAACACCAAGCATAATAATTAAAAAGGTAAAATAATGACTAATTCAGGATTTATCGCTGGTACATTAGTTCACACGGATAAAGGGCTAGCACCCATTCAAGCGCTTAAATTTGGTGATAAAGTACTCTCTAAAGATGAAAGTGGTGAAGGGGAACTGGTCTATAAGCCTGTAATCAGAACCATTAAGTCCGCGACCAAGCAAAAAATAATATCACCAGTAGAGGGTGTTTATTGTACTGACAATCATCCATTTTGGACACACGTCAGTCTTGAAGATAAGCCAAGATGGTTAGCTGCTAGACGTATTACATCTAACGATACTGTTGATTGTCTCTATCCTCTAGTAAATTATTATGGTTACAAAAATGAAATAAGAGGTTTATTTGATGAGGATGTAAAAGATCCTTATCAAATTGGGGGTAACTATTTAGTCGCTACTGGTCATCCAAATATAGCTCTATGTATGGCGGATTCTGCGAGTAAGAACATCGGTCCAGGTGAGCTTGCTATGAGAGTCATTGACTTTAGTAGTGGTGAGCCTTTAGAGGTATTAACCAATGATAACGATAGTGGCTTTGATCCAGTGTCACATCATTTGAAAGTACCCGATACAAGTTTAAGTAACTCCTTTTGGCCAGGAGTTTATAAGTTTCTCGATAAAGAAAAACCAGAGCATCAAGTCGAAATTAAATTTTATGGTCAGTTAGTAGATGATTACATCGTGCCAGAATTAGGTGATGATTGTAGATTTATTTCAAATGCTTATACCGATTATGTTTACAACATTGAAGTCGCTGATACGCATACCTATTTTATAGGAGAGCAGGCTATATGGGCGTATAATTCAATAGAAGTCTCAAACTAATTTTTTTGCATCTCTCTTAAACTTATTTTCTATCACTATTTTACGCATCAGAAGAATCTTGTAAAGTTGCAAGCAACTCATCTGCGGTATAGCTTTCTGTGAAATCAGTTCTATTCAAAGCTTCACGCATTGTTTTTTGAGTCTCTAGATTGGGTTCAGCCCAGTCAAAAGACAAAGGCACCTTGCGTGTACGAATAATTTGATTAGCAAGCAATTTAAAAACTTGCGGTGTTGTCAAACCATATTCTGATAGCACTTCATCTAGTTGATGCTTAGTATCGCTATCAATACGCATATTAAAATTAGTAGTAGCCATAAAATGTATTCCTTATATATAAGTAAAGATTTTGTAAGACGTATTCTTTACTTATACATGGTATCATATTTAACAGCTATGCAATTTAGCTATATTAATATGCAAGAAAAATGAGCTTAATGTAAAACAATTACTCTTCCTCAAGCTCCGCCATCACCGCATCTGAAAAATTAACATTACTGTAGACCTCTTGCACGTCATCCGCATCTTCCAACATATCGATCATTTTCATAATCTTCAATGCGTCATCAATATTATCAATATCAGCGCTGGTTGACGGTGACATCGTGACTTCAGCATTATCAGAGACTAGACCTGCTGCATTTAGTGCGTCTTTTACTTCACCAAAGTTCTCCCATTCCGTAATAACCAGTAAGGTCTCGCCATCATTTTCGATATCTAGAGCACCAGAATCGAGTGCTACTAGCATTACCTTATCTTCTAAGCTGACATCATTAAAACTGATCTCTCCACGCTTACTAAATAGATAAGCTACTGAACCTGAGGTGCCTAGATTACCGTCATATTTAGTAAAGGCATGACGGATTTCGCTAACGGTACGGTTGAGATTGTCTGTCATCGTTTCGACCAGTACGGCAACGCCGCCGATTCCGTAGCCCTCATAGCTCACTTCTTCCATATTGTCATTATCACCGCCACCCGTACCGCGATCAACTGCACGATTGATGGTATCTCGAGTCATATTGACGGATAACGCCTTTTCAATGACCGCTCGTAAGCGTGGGTTTTTGTTAGGATCAGGATCACCTTGCTTGGCAGCTGAAACGATTTCGCGGATAATTTTAGTAAATACCTTACCTTTTACCGCATCTTGACGGGCTTTACGGTGTTTGATATTTGCCCATTTCGAATGACCTGCCATGTTATATCCTTGAGTGTGACGATGTTGTTTGAGTGACGGTTGCTTATTGGATAAATACTAATGCTACATTTTTCTTATAGGTTATAAGTATTGTGCTTATCGTACTGTCTTAACGCTTTAAAATACAATAAATCTCAATACCTATCTATGCTGAGATCTATGTTTGCATAATTTTTTATAGTCGGACGAGATTACGTTTATGACTGCAATTTGTATGTTGTTAATAACAGTTTTTTGCTACACTGTGACCACTTATCATAACTGTTGTAACCGACTGATATTATAAACCACTTCTATATGTTTTGACTAACCTCTATCGATTCATACGACTTTAACTCATTTGATTCTATGACACCACTGACTTTACGACATTACTGACTCTATGAAGCAACCAACTGCTGAAGCCATTAATCACTTACGTAATCGCATTCATATTATCATTGAAGGCACAGATACGCGTTCGGGAAAATTTTTTGATATTGTCTTATTAATTGCGATTTTGACGAGTGTCGGCGTCGTTATGCTCGATAGCGTACTGTATATGCGCTTACAATATGGCTTAATATTTTTTTATGCAGAATGGTTCTTCACCATTTTATTCACGATTGAATATGCATTAAGACTATTTTCAGCGCCCAACCGTTTTCGTTATGTTTTTAGTTTTTTTGGGGTAGTAGATCTACTATCTGTATTGCCCAGTTATCTAAGTTTACTGTTCGTAGGCGTACAGTACCTACTAGTGATTCGTATTCTGCGCATTCTACGTGTGTTCAGAGTGCTCAAGCTCAAAGCTTACATGCAGCAAGCTGGATTTTTGGCGTCAGCACTCAAAACCAGTCAGCAAAAAATCACCGTATTTTTCTTATCGTTAGTACTATTAGTCACGATCTTCGGCTCAGTCATCTATGTTGTAGAAGGTCCAGAAAATGGTTTTACAAGTATTCCATTGTCTATCTATTGGGCAATAGTAACTATGACCACCGTAGGCTACGGCGATATATCCCCAAAAACGCCACTCGGGCAGGCAATCGCATCCTTGGTTATGATAACAGGGTATTCAATAATTGCCGTACCAACAGGTATTTTTACCTCTGAGCTGGCACGTAACATGAGACCCCAACTCAACCCCATTACTTGTCCTAACTGCGGCAAGTTCGGTCATGCTATTGGCTCTGCGTTCTGTGATCGTTGCGGACATGCGCTACATGTATAGCATGAGCAGATATAGCGCTATTCTACAATTGAAGTTAGCGCATGAAGAACTATAAATATTGATCAACCAATAAAGACAAATCAATAGTGACACCCAAATTGACCAAATTCCAATACTGACCAGATACGGTACGATCTAGCATCATGGTCGTGGCTGACGGTTGGAATTGACCAAAGTATTTTAAAGAGGTGCGCATTTGAGTAATGGCTTCGTGATGTACTTGGCTAGTAGAGAAATCAAAAGCTCCTTCTTGATAGGGTGAGATAGACAATGGCTTCAATCCAATACTTAACCATTTCTGATAAAATTCGCCCGGAACTGTTGAGTTATCTTCACGCCGAATACCTAAGGCAACCAAATCCTGCTCCAAAGCGGTCGTATCTCCTTTTATAGCATGCTTGCCAAAACGTCGAAATAACTGTACTTCACTGTCACTATAGCTACGAATACCACCGAAGTCATAGGCGACGACACTGCCATCAGGACGGAAGGCAAAGTTTCCGGGATGAGGGTCACAGTGCATACGATATAAACCAAATAGTTGACCCGCGCTAAAATGAAATAAACGCTCGGCAATTTTTTGCTTAACCGTATTATCCCATGTTGCTGCTACTGTTAATGTCTCACCCATCTCTTCAGTCAACGTCAAAATACGCTTGGAGGAATGACTGCTAATGACTTTAGGAATAATAAGACCTTCGTCGTCAGCGTGAAATGCACCAAATACTCTTAGATTATTCGCCTCTTTAATATAATCAAGCTCATCGTGCAAGCTTTGACGTATCTCATTAAACAGCTTCTCTTGAAGATCACGGCTCATATTTAGGACACCGGCAATTTTTAACGCCATACGCACTTGTTTGAGATCACTGTCACAGTTTGCGTCAACGTCAGGGTATTGTACTTTAACGACCACTTTCTGACCTGAGGGCAAGGTAGCTTTGTGGACTTGCCCAATGGAAGCAGCAGCGAAAGGTACTTCTTCAAACGCTAGAAATAGCTCATTAATAGGTGCTTTTAGTTCACGCTCTACTTGTTTACGTATCTGCACATAGGGCATAGGTGGTGCATCTTTTTGCAACTTCTCCAACGCCGTTGCCACTTCAGGTGGGAATACATCCTTGTACTGCGAGGCAATTTGACCCACTTTCATAACGGCACCTTTCATCTCACCAAGCGTTTCAGCGATTTGGATACCGACGTCTTGCATGAGTTCAGAACGTGCTTGTAGACGCTTTTCTTCGTCACTAGAGAGATGCTTTAATGAATTTTTAGCTGCTTTACCTGCAATGCTTGCAGTCATACCAGCGAGTTTCATAAAACGTTTTCCGGACGATTTTGCCATTCATATCACCATCTATTGGGTTAGTTATTCAGTCAATATAGTAGGGGTTTTATTACAGTGTCATTGGTATATATCGATAGCGCTCGTATCGATCAATGCTTATTTTAATCAAATTGGTATCATTTAAATAGCATGCTTGAGTTAACAGTTTTATATAAAAAATATTTAAACATCATAATCTAATCAGCAATAGACCCTAAATCAATGTGATACAAGTTCACCAGCCAATAATCAAGTGCCATCTGATACCCTAAATGCCCTAAACCACAAATAACGCCAACGGCAACGTCGCTAAGATAAGAGTGCTGCCGGAAAGTCTCACGAGTATGTACATTAGATAGATGCACTTCTATAAATGGTTTTTGAGTGGCAAGAAGAGCATCACGAATGGCAACTGAAGTATGGGTAAAAGCAGCAGGATTAATGATGACAGCATCAACTTGCGTGGTCGTATTAGCAAGCAGACCATAATGTTGGATGTCGTCAATAAGCTGACCTTCATGATTAGATTGAATACAAATCAGCTCAACGTTGTACTTTGCGGCCCGTGTTACTAGATGCTGTTCAATAGCAGCTAAAGTAGTGTGACCATAAATTTCAGGCTCGCGTTTGCCAAGTAAATTTAAGTTGACACCATTTACTAGTAACAATTTGCGCGTAGGTGAAGGTTTGGATGCCACTGCTGTTTTTGAGGTCATTGCTGCCTCAGAAGATGTGCTCATAAGGTTCTCTATAAATTTGAAATGATATCGTTTTTTATTATTAGCGTTCAGTAAAATATAAGTGATTTTATCATAACCGCTCAATTGCTGTCGTATAAAAAAATTACAGAAAAGGCTTACCTAAATGCTGAAAATAATGCTAAAAGACTTTATGTTACTAAAAACCCGTGCTATGATATTTTTTAAGCAATATATATTGCAAGTTTGTTGCTGATATGATTTTAAGACCTTATAAACTTGTATTAATCCGTAAAATATCATTATCAAAGACTGTTTTTACATTCTGATCTCATCATCTTAGCGCCCATTTATATGCAATGTTGCAAAGGAATTTGGGGTTAAGGGTATTCTTTAGGAAGCAATATTATGTCAGCTCGTGAGCAAGGTACCGTTAAGTGGTTTAATGACTCAAAAGGTTTTGGTTTCATTCAACGTGATAGTGGAGAAGATATTTTTGTTCATTTCCGCGCGATTCAAGGCGATGGCTATCGTTCTCTAAAGGATGGTGAAAAAGTTGAATTCAGTGTAATAGAAGGTGACAAAGGTCTTCAAGCTGAAGAAGTTAGAAAAGTAGAAGAACAGTAAGTACGAAGATGACAGTTGTTTAATCATAATGTCAGCGCGAACTACTGATATACTACCAAGTCAAGCCTGTTTTATCCTACCGATGTCGAATATATCGCAGTATATTTGGTAGGAGATAGATAGTGGGCTTGGCTTTTTTATGCGTTATAGTTCTATAGAGTTACTGTCATTTATATCGGTATACTCGTTTCGCAAAGGCTTACGGTGAGCCCATCACTAATTACTACATAAGCAGTTCATATAAAAGGATGATTTTTTGAGTAATTTTACCGCATTTACTGACTTGCCACTTTCAGAACCCACACTACGCGCGGTCAGTGATTTAGGCTTTACAGAGTTGACGCCTATTCAGGCACAAATA
>JBBSUA010000062.1:0-8304 GCA_038235315.1 Pseudomonadales bacterium
AAATTTCTTAGGTCAGCCAAAACTAACTAATGATGAGCTTAAAAAACTAGTTACTTTTGCCCCTAATGACCAATATTCTCAAGCCAAGCTTGATGAGACAACCGCAGCATTTAAGAGTCGTTACGGTAACGATGGCTACTATTTAGCTCAAATACGTCCAGTCCCTCGTATCGATGATGAAACCCGAATTGTCAATATTGATTACTATATTGACCCAGTACGACCAATCTATGTGCGCCGCATTAATTTTAGCGGCAACCTACGTACACAAGATGAAGTACTGCGCCGTGAAATGCGTCAGTTAGAAGGGTCATTATCGTCTAACGAAAAAATTCAGTTGTCACGCACACGCTTGCTACGTACAGGGTTTTTTAAATCGGTTACTGTGGATGTTAAACCAGTTCCCAATCAGCCCGATCAAGTGGACGTTAATTATATTGTAGAAGAGCAGCCTTCTGGTAGCTCAACTATTGCTGCGGGTTACTCACAAAGTGGTGGGATAACTTTTCAGTTAGACTTAACTCAGAATAACTTCATGGGTACGGGTAACCGCGTTAAAGCCGCACTATCACGTTCAGAGACTCGCGATTCTTATAGCTTGGGTTATACAGACCCATACTTTACTGAAAATGGCGTTTCACAAGGTGTTAGTGCTTACTATCGTCAGACTAAGTTTGACGATAGAAACGTCAGTAACTATGTTACCGATTCCTATGGTGCTACTCTCAATTATAGTTATCCTGTTGATGAGACCAAACGTGTCAGTGCGGGTTTGAACATTGATAATACCTCTATTCGAGGGGGCCGCCGACTGGGCGTATCCAACGTTCAACAGATTCTTGATGATGGCGGTACATTTGAAAACTTTACCGATGATAGCGATGTTCTAACAGGTGGCACAGGTTTTAAAAATGACTACAATACCTATAACTTATTACTAGGTTGGGATTATAGTACTTTAGACCGTCCGGTATTTCCAACTAAAGGGATGAGCCATGCCGTCGATGCTACTATTGGTTTGGGCGACGCCAGTTATCAAAAACTGATTTATAGCGGTAATGTCTACTATCCACTCTATAAAGACATCGTGGCGCGTGGTTATGCCAAGCTTGGTTATGGTAATAACTTGCCGTTTTATGAAAACTTTTATGCAGGTGGCTATGGTTCAGTACGTGGTTATGCAGCGTCAACTCTTGGCCCTAAATCAGAAAGTTACTTTAACGCCGTGAATGGCTTTGTCTTAAATAAAGATGAAGAGGTCGGTGGTAACGCTTTAGTTAGTTTTGGATCTGAGCTGATACTACCTGTGCCGTTCAAAGGGGATTGGGTAGATCAAGTACGCCCAGTTATATTCGCCGAAGGCGGTCAAGTATTTGATACTTCCAATAGAGAAGATCAAAATTTTATAAATCCGGTTGATGGTACTGATACTGGTGTGCCGCTGCTTACTCAAGACAATAGCTTACGCTTCAGCGCGGGTCTAGGCGTCACATGGTATACGCCAATTGGGCCAATTTCATTGAGTTATGCGGTACCCATCGGTGATAAAGAAGGCGATGAAACTGAGAAAGTACAGTTCCAAATCGGTAGCACATTCTAAGATCGCTTAATGACTGTAATACATTGTCGTGAGGTTCTTGTGGGTTGCTAAGTTGACTAATCAACTTAGCGCCTAATACCCTATATTAATAATATTAACGTTGACTATGATAACGATTGAGCAACTTATCAGCCAAATTGAGCAGCGCCAGCCAGTCTTGAATAAAGCTGAGCTTAGTGCTGAGCAGCTGAATGTGAAGCTGAGTGGTATTGGCAGCTTGACTAATGCCACTGCTATGCAGTTGAGCTTTTTGGCCGATCCGCATTATATCTCGCATCTTGCTAGTAGTCAGGCAGGCGCAGTACTGGTAACTCAACAGTATCGTGAGCCAACGCCAGCAAGGACAATAGCATTAGTAGTCGCAATACCTTATTTGGCTTATGCTAGTAGTAGCCAGCTCTTTGCAACTCGCTCTGTTGTCAGCGGCATTCACTCTACAGCAGTGATCGCCGCTAGTGCGGTTATTGGTGATGACGTTAGCATTGGTCCTTATTGCGTGATTGGTAATGGGGTTGAAGTTGGCGCACGTAGTTGCCTTGATTCACATGTTGTTATCGAAGATCATACTAGTATTGGTACTGATTGTGTATTCAAGTCACACGTGGTGATAGGGCATGACTCTATCATTGGTAGTCATGTACGATTACATGCTGGTGTTAGTATTGGCGCTGAAGGCTTTGGCTTTGCACCAACTGCAGATCCAAGCGCCAGTGGTTGGGAGCGTATTGCTCAGCTTGGTCGAGTTATTATAGGCAACCATGTCCGCATTGGCAGTCATACTTGTGTCGATCGCGGTGCCATTGATGATACAGTTATTGGCAATCATGTCATTATTGATAATTTAGTGCAAATAGCACATAACGTGCACATTGGTGATGGCTGCGCAATTGCTGCCAATACGGCAATTGCAGGTAGTGTTATTATTGGCAAGCGTTGTATCGTTGGTGGTGCCGTCGGCATCACTGGACATGTTGAGATTACAGACGATGTCATTTTATCAGGTATGACAATGGTGACCAAATCTATCAAAAAATCTGGTTCTTATTCTTCTGGCACGGCAGCGATGCCCACGCCTAAATGGCGTCGTGCTGCTGTACGATTTCGACAACTTGGTGAAAAATAAACGACAGTATTGAGCAGCATCTCAATATAGATAAAACTTAAATAATATACCTTACACAACATTTATTACATGATAGTAGCCCGCAACAACAGCAAGGAAGCCCCGTTATGAGCGCCATTGATATCGATACTTTAACTGAAGACGACCTTACAGCATTGTCTGATCAAGGTCTAACTCTACCATTGACTTACCACACACTGAAACATTATTTACCTCATCGCTATCCATTTATGCTAGTCGATAAAATCACTGCTTGTAAGCCGGGTGAATGTATTACTGGTATCAAAAACGTCACTATTAATGAAGAGTTCTTCAATGGACACTTTCCTGATGAGCCTATTATGCCAGGAGTGTTAATGGTAGAGGCGATGGCGCAAGTTTCTGGGGTGCTAGGCTTCATCAGCGCAGGATTAACCGCTGAGGATGGCTACCTCTATTTGTTCGCAGGAGTGGATAAGGTACGTTTTAAGCGTCGAGTAATACCAGGGGATCAGCTGATTATCCGATCTAAATTAACCATGCAAAAGCAAGGTATTTATAAGTTTGATTGTACTGTCCATGTTGAGGATAAGTTAGCGGTCAGTGCGCAAGTCATGATTGCTCGCCAAGAACAGTAAACAAATTTAAGGTCAATATTGTTATTAACTATCAATGCAGTTTTGAATTAGCATTAGCGGTAAAGCTCTGAATATAATAAATAATAAATAAGCAAAACAGTAACGTTTAATCATTGGTATTATGTTTTGTTGTTTCCTTCACATTTAGTGATATAAAGGCCTATATTATGAGTCAGATTCACCCTACAGCGCTCATCTCACCGTCCGCTATGATTGATGATACTGCGGTCATAGGACCTTATTGTATCGTAGGTGATGAGGTAATTATTGGCGCACATACAATATTACATCGACATGTAGTCGTATCGAAACTTACGCGCATAGGTCAGCACAATCAGTTCTATCAGTTTGCAAGTATCGGAGAGGATTCACAGGATCTAAAATATGCTGGTGAGAGAACTTGGTTAGAGATAGGTGACTACAATACGATTCGTGAAGCTTGTAGCTTACATCGTGGTACCGCTCAGGATAAGGGTCTCACTAAGATTGGCAATCACAACTTACTAATGGTTAATACGCATGTGGCTCATGATTGCTTAATTGGTGATCACAACATATTCGCTAATAATGTAGGTATTGCAGGACATGTGAATATTGGCAATCATACCATCATTGGTGGTAATTCAGGCATTCATCAGTTTTGTCGAATTGATGACTATAGTCTAGTCGGTGGCGCCAGTTTAATTCTAAAAGATGTTGCCGCTTTTACTATGGTATCTGGTAATCCGGCGAGTGCTCACGGATTGAACGTTGAAGGAATGCGCCGTAAAGGGTGGACCCAGCAGTCCATTGACATTTTGCGTCAAGCGTACAAAATAATTTTTCGTTCCGGTTTGAATATAACTCAAGCATTAGAGATATTAAAAACAGAAATTCTTCCTCAAGAGCCTAAAGTGCAACTTCTTATTGATTCTCTCCAACAAAGTAAGCGTGGCGTTGTTCGTTAAAATGAATAGTTTAAACGCTATCTTCTAACTCTTATAAAGTCGATAGTCAAAAGCCATAACAATTAGTTATGGCTTTTTGTATTTATGACGGCTTGACTTTTACTGTCGATTAGCAGAAAATTTCGGGTCGGCTGTAGCAAGACTGCAGCAACTTATTTTAACTAACAGCTAGCTTGCGATTGCTTTGATTATTTTATCTCATTTAATATAAGAGTAAAGGATGATCAAAGCAATTATTAGTAATATTTTAGGAGTTTGATATGGCAGAGCAAAGAGAAAATTGGTCCAGCAGGACTGGATTCATTCTAGCCGCTGTCGGTTCAGCAGTAGGTTTAGGTAATATATGGCGTTTCCCTTATGTGGCTTATGATAATGGCGGTGGGGCATTTATGGTGCCTTATCTTATTGCGTTATTAACAGCAGGTATTCCACTGTTGTTTTTAGATTATATTATAGGACATAAGTATCGTTCTGCCGCGCCTCGTGCGTACAAAAAATTCTCACCATCTGGGCAGTTTGTAGGGTGGTGGCAAACGCTAGTCTCTTTTGTGATTTCCATTTACTACGCGGCGGTTATTGTCTGGGCTGGTAGTTATATGTTTTTCTCGTTTGGTCAAAAGTGGGGCGAAGACACCACAAACTTTTTCGTCAGTGACTTTGTGCATCATACTGGCGACTTGACCTCAGTATTTGTACCACAGATGTTTATAGGTTTGGTCATTGTTTGGGCCGTAGCTATTCTGATTATGTTTGGCGGCATCCGCAAAGGTGTTGAGCTGGCTAATAAAATATGCCTGCCATTGCTTATCGTATTATTTGGTATTATGGTATTTAAAGCAGTGACCTTACCAGGTGCTGCCGTCGGCATAAACGCCTTTTTTGAGCCAAATTGGGTGAAAATGCAAGACCCTAACGTCTGGTTAGCGGCTTATGGTCATGTATTTTTCTCATTATCGGTAGGTTTCGGTATTATGGTCACTTATGCCTCATACCTTAACAAGAACACCAACCTGACGGGTGCTGGCTTAGTAGTCGGCTTTGCTAACTCTTCATTTGAGCTTATTGCTGGTATTGGTATCTTTGCTGCTATTGGGTTCATGGCGGTGTCGACAGGTCAAGATGTCTCAGAAGTAGCGAGTGGTGGTGTGGGACTTGCGTTCTTCGTCTTCCCTAAAATTATCTCTACTATGGGTGCCAGTGGTGATTTCGTTGGTTTCTTATTCTTCGGCTCTTTAGTTGTTGCTGGTATTAGCTCGCTAATCAGTATTTTAGAAGTCCCTATTTCTGCCTTTCAGAGTAAATTTGATTGGTCACGCAAAAAGGCAGTTACTGTAATATGCGGCGCGTGTGCGGTTATATCTATCTCTGCTTTCTCTACTGGTAGCTCATTGGTATTGGTAGATGTCATCGATCACTTTGCTAATAACATCGGTATTGTTGCTGGTGGCTTGATGTCAATTGTTTTAGTCACTTGGTTTAACCGTGATAAAATTCCAAGTTTATTGGCTCACAGCAATCGTATCTCTAGTGTGAAGCTAGGCGGTGCTTGGATATTCATGTTGACGGTTATTACGCCAACCGTACTTACTATTGCCTTAGGTCTTAAGTTTATTGATTTGGTTAAAACACCGTATGAAGGTTACTCTTCAACTATCCTATTATTATTTGGTTGGGGTGTTGTCGTATTCTTTGGATTAGGAGCATTTATACTAAGTCGTATGAAAGGTATCCATGATGAAGAAGATAATAAAGCCCGTGCCATTAATGATGTGCGCTAGCCAGCACACTAAATAATTAGCAGATAGATTAACATTTCAATAGGAATTTACTATGAGCACTTCAGCTGTTATTTTTATGATTATCTCCATGACACTGATATGGGGTGGCTTGATTGCCGCGATTATACATCTAAGAAACAATCCTGATATTCCAATGGATCAAGTACCAGATGATAACTATTAGTACTTGAAGCATTAATATTTTAAGTATCAAGTTATTAAAGACTTTAAAATATCAAAGACTTTGATATAGTCATTCCAATATAAAAAGGATACAGCAAGAGACGTATATATTTTTTGCAGCCTCTGTCAGCGTAGACACAGCAAGCAAGAAAAATTTATACGCCTCTTGTGATATAACATACCGTATCTATTTTATTAAGTATCGACTATAGCTACCAAAATAAATGCCAGTCAGTAAAAGCTGACTGGCATTTTTGTAGTTAACTTATTTTGATAATGGTTTTGCTATTTAATCATAATCAAAATGCAACCAAATAAATTTACATAAAGCAACTTACACTCAATGCAAGTTTAATTCCGGTACACTTTGACCACGTTTAGCATAAAACTCAGTGACGAACGCATCAAAGTTATCTTGCTCAATCGCTTCTCTAATACCCGCCATCAGTCTTTGATAATAACGTAGATTATGAATAGTCGCCAATTGCGCCCCTAACATCTCTTTGCATTTATTCAGATGATACAGATAAGCGCGGCTAAAGTTCTGACAAGTATAGCAATCACATTCAGGATCTAGTGCACCCGTATCTTCACGATATTGGCTATTACGAATACGCACAACACCCGCATTGTCGCTGTCACCAGTAACGAAATAGTGACCATTACGGGCGTTACGAGTCGGCATCACACAGTCAAACATATCGACCCCGCGACGAACGCCTTCAACCAAATCTTCAGGCTTACCCACGCCCATCAGATATCGAGGTTTATCAGCGGGCATATCGTTAGGAAGATAATCGAGTACGGCCATCATCTCATCTTTGGGCTCACCCACAGACAGACCGCCGATAGCATAACCATCAAAGTCAATCTCAAGTAAACCTTCTAGTGACTGCTGACGCAAATCTGCATACATACTGCCTTGGATAATACCAAATAGGGCATTGGTACTACCTAACTTTTGATGCTCATCAAGGCAACGCTGACCCCAACGTAATGAAAGCTCTAATGACTTCTTGGCCTCATCATGAGTTGCTGGATAGGGCGTACATTCATCGAACTGCATGACGATATCAGAGTTAAGACTGTACTGAATTTGCATCGACTTTTCTGGTGACAAGAATACTTTAGCACCGTCAATAGGCGACTTAAAATTGACGCCTTCTTCGGTAATCTTGCGCATTGCTCCGAGACTAAAGACTTGAAAACCACCAGAATCGGTCAGGATAGGCTTATCCCAATGCATAAACTTATGCAGCCCACCGAACTTGTCGATGATATCCGTACCCGGACGTAACCATAAATGGAAGGTATTACCCAAGATAATATCAGCACCTATGGCTTCGATATCACGTGGTAGCATACCTTTGACGGTGCCATACGTACCGACAGGCATAAAAGCGGGAGTTTGCACGTCGCCGTGATTAAGATGAACCGTACCACGGCGCGCGCGCGTTTCACCACTGGCAGTTTTGTGTAAAGTAAATTGCATATAGTAGTCACTGTCTAAACGATAAAAATGGTGCTGATTATAACATTGCTAAGGATTTATTGGGATGTAGATATTTTATAACCTGCTCATAATATAGTGAGCTGAGAATATAACTCACTAATAACCATTCAAAACTCACAACGAAAAAATACAGACAGCAAGGTTTGGTTGTTGCTATGGTAGTAATCGTTGAGCTTTTATATATTAGTCAAAAATCGTTATTTGATTGCGGAGACAGACTATGAAGACTGCGGTTTATCTATTATTTAGCAGTTTGTTAATTTTACCAGGAGTGGCTATGGCTACCGAAGAACCTAACTTTACGATTTTGAATCAAACTGAAAGTTTTGAGCTGCGTCGTTACGACCCACAAATTGTTGCTCAAACTTGGGTGGCAGGGGATCAAAAAGAAGCGAGCAATAAAGGCTTTAAAATTTTAGCGGATTATATCTTTGGTAATAATAGTGCCCCAAGTGGTGAGAGTAGCAAAATTAGTATGACAGCGCCTGTTAAAATGCAGTCGCAAACTGGTCAATCACAAAAGATTGCGATGACTGCACCAGT
>JBBSUA010000063.1:0-8287 GCA_038235315.1 Pseudomonadales bacterium
CCTTGCAACGGTAAATACTGTTTTGCGATAGGCGCACCAAAACGACTACCACGACCAGCGGCTACAATCATGGCATGCACACGAGGTTTAGTATTCATGCTGAGATACTCATGGGAATAGTAGTAAAAACTAATGGTAAAATCAGGAGGATGTTATTGATGAATACTGACTGCTCAAAGCCGATAGTCAGTTGTTAATAGCGGATATGGATGGTTGGTGCTGTTGATACTTGTACAAAAGTTTCATTCGACTTAATCAATCCTAAGTCTAAACGAGCATGTTCTTCTACTGCTTCAAGACCGTTTTTGAGATCATATACATCGGTGCGTAATAAATCATTTGCAGCAATTTGATTGTTATTGTATTGCTGTTGCTCATCGATTTGGGATAATAACTTATTATGCTCAGACCGACCATTTTCACCCAACCAATACTGATATTGCAGCCCTAACAAGACTGCAACCGCTAATGCAAGTAGTATAAACTGGCTAAAATATTTCATAAAATCATAACGCCAAACGAAGTAAAAACAATAAATATGGGATTAACAACCAATCAAAGACATAGATTTAGCAGCCTATTACCACGAAATAATAGACTGCTAAGCTTAACGAGCTAATCTATCCACGTAATCCGATAAATTCTTCACGACCACGATAACTGGCGCGTACTTGCTGCTCAATACGTAACAGTTGATTGTACTTTGCCACGCGATCTGAGCGACATAATGAGCCTGTTTTAATTTGACCAGCAGCGGTACCAACCGCTAAATCAGCGATAGTGCTGTCTTCAGTTTCACCTGAGCGATGAGAAATAATAGTCGCATAACCGTTTTTCTTAGCCAAATAAATAGCATCTAAAGTTTCTGATAAGGTACCGATTTGATTAAATTTAATCAAGATTGCATTAGCAATATTTTTATCAATGCCTTCTTGCAAGATAATAGGATTGGTTACGAATAAATCATCTCCAACTAATTGAACCTTGTCGCCGATCTGCTCAGTTAAATACTTCCAACCATCCCAATCTGACTCATCAAGACCATCTTCGATAGAAATAATGGGGTATTGGCGTGCCAGACTCACCAAATAGTCAGAGAAGCCTTGGCTATCAAAAGCTTTGTTGCCTTCGCCTGCCAAGACATATTTGCCGTCTTTATAGAATTCACTAGCAGCGCAATCAAGTGCTAAGTGAATATCTTCACCTGCTTTATAACCGACTTGCTCAATGGCTTGCATAATGACAGTGATCGCTTCTTCGTTGCTACGCAAGTTGGGCGCAAATCCACCTTCATCGCCAACTGAGGTACTCAAACCTTGAGACTTAAGCACTGACTTAAGGCTATGAAAGATTTCAGTACCAGCCCGTAATGCTTCTGAAAAGCTCGTAAACCCGACTGGCTCAATCATAAACTCTTGGATATCAACCGTATTGTCCGCGTGCTCGCCGCCATTTAAGATATTCATCATCGGTACAGGCATGGTGAGCGACGTCTGGTTTCGCAGATTAGCAATATATTGATGTAGCGGAAGACTCTGTGATTTTGCAGCGGCTTTGGCAGTGGCAAGTGATACGGCTAACATAGCATTAGCGCCTAAGCTACCCTTGCTCTCTGTACCATCTAACTTAATCATCACATCATCAATCTGCTGCTGCTCAGTGACATCTTTGTCCATCAAAGCGCTGCGGATTTGACTATTAACATTGGACACGGCTTTTTTGACACCGCGGCCCATGTAACGATCTTTGTCACCATCGCGCAGCTCAATCGCTTCACGTGAACCCGTTGAGGCACCACTTGGGACTGCAGCACGACCAATAGTGCCATCTGCCAATATAACATCGGCTTCAATCGTTGGGTTACCGCGTGAGTCTAATATTTCACGCGCGCGAATGTCTTTAATTGCGGTGACGTTGGTGGTTTCTTCAGCGTACATAATGTCTGTTAATTCCTTTGGTCATGCCAAGTTTGTGGGATAAAAAAGGGACAATAAAATATAAAAAAGATACTTAGATAAGCGTTCAGCTAGTCAGCAGCAGACAATGAGTTATCACCACTCAAAGTATAAATAACACTTACATTATAAGGTATAAATAAATGACTATAGTGTCTGGCATCATAGCATAAATTTAATTAAACATCGCCACTCTTAGTGCCAATGCTTATCGTCTATAAATAAGTACTAATGCGGCTTTTATTACTGTTATCAATCGTTGATTATTTAGGATGCTTTTACTTCAATAGCAGGCGTAGATAATGTATTGTCAAGTTCGACGTCAGTTTTGAAGCGTGTTAATCGCAACGCATTCATTAATACTGAGATGGAGCTAAGCGCCATAGCGGCCGCTGCAATCATAGGATTTAAGAATCCAAATGCGGCAAGTGGAATACCGAGACAGTTATAAATAAAGGCAAAAAACAAGTTTTGTTTAATATTACGCACGGTCGCTTGAGCAATTTTTTGTGCCGCATCAATATGCATGAGCGACTCGCCCATTAAACGGGCAGAAGCGCTATGCTGCGCCACATCAGTCCCTTCAAACATCGCAAAGCTAGCATCAGCGGTCGCCATAGCGGGTGCATCATTGACACCATCTCCTGCCATCGCGACTTTATGACCTGCGGTTTGCAGTACAGCAATTTGACTGGCTTTATCGCGCGGACTCATCTTACCGTAGGCTACTTTTATTCCCAACTGCCCTGCGACATGATCAACCACAGACTGCTTGTCACCACTCATCAAAATAACATCAATACCAGCGTCTTGTAGCGCTGTAATCGCTTGCGGCGTATCAGACTTTAAATCATCTGCTAAGGCAAAAGCGCCTAATGGCTCGTCATTGATACTAACTGCAACCGTACTGGCAATCTCCCATACCTTTGGCATCAGCCGTGGTAAAGTGAGATTGGCAAATTCAGCAGTACCTACTTTAACAGTGCCAAGCCCTTCAATCTTTGCTTGAATACCTGCGCCTTTAATGACACTAATATCAGTGACATTCATCAATGCCAAATGACGGTCTGTCGCGGTATTAATCAACGCAGTCGCAAGCGGATGGCTAGCATGCGCCTCGACACTAGCAGCAATTTGGAGTACATCATCAACGGCTAATGATTTATCGACCATCACGTGATCCACGATAGTGGGTTTACCGATAGTTAAGGTACCTGTTTTATCCAATACTACGGTATCAATATCTCCTGCAGACTCAAGGCTTTGCGCATCTTTGAACCATACACCATGACGTGCAGCGACACCCATGCCTGCCATAATAGCGGCCGGAGTAGCTAATCCAAGCGCACAAGGACAAGCAATGACCAACACAGATACCGCATGCATTAACGCAGTATCGACCATACCGGTAATCCACCATGTCACACCAAAGGTAACCAGTGCAATAGCAATGACAACGGGTACAAAGATAGCCGTTACTTTATCGGCAAGACGTGCCAGCTTGGCTTTGGAGCCTTGGGCATCGCTAAGCGCTTGTACCATATCGCCAAGCTTAGTATCACTACCCTTAGCGCGTACCCGGTATAATAAGCTACCATTTTCGACCAATGCTCCTGCCAGTAGCGAATCACCTAGCTGTTTCTTAAGCGGTACGGATTCGCCAGTGAGATGACTCTCTACGCACCAGCCGCTACCGTCAATGACATCACCATCAGTTGCCACACGGCTACCTTGTTTGGCTCGTAAAATATCGTTGATCTGCACGTCAGATAACGCGATATTATGAAAATCGCCATTGGGTTGCTGCTGTTCGACCTCATCAGGAGTTAAGGACAATAATAAATCGATACTGTTTAAGCTGTGCTTTTTGGTACGCTCTTCTAGATATTTACCTGTACGCACAAAAGCAATCACCATAACCCCTGCTTCAAAGTATACTTCAGGGCCGTGATTCATAACACCTTGATTCATCGCCCCTTGCACCATACTACTGTCACCATACGTGAGCCATATATAGGTTGAATAGGCCCAGATAGTCACAGTGCCAAGGACTACCAGCACATCCATATTGGCAAGACCACCCTTAAGGGACGCCCAAGCACTGCTGTAAAACGGCAGTGCCAGTCCAAATTGTACAATGGTCGCGAGTATAAACTGTATCCAAACGGGTGGCATCCACGCCATACCTTGATCCACAACCATCCCTGCCATACCGACTAAAAATGGTAATAAACATAACCAAAGTGTCATTAATCGCCACGGTAAACGAGTAGCGGTATCCTCATCCGTTTTGGCAAACAGACTATCAGCTGCCTGCAAATTTGCCACAAAGCCCGTCTTATTAACCCATTCTGTGATTTGCTCAGGCGTTGCTTGCGTTGGATCATAATCAACATTAGCAGTCTCACCAGCGAAGTTCACACTTACCTCGTAGATTTCGGGTTTTTTATTCAGCACTTTCTCAATTCTTGATGCACACGCCTGACATGTCATTCCCTCAATCGCTAGCTGCAAATGCGCACGCTGTGGCTGCAACTGAATATTATCTTGGATGTCAGTCTCCACTTCGTAAGAGTGGCTATTGGCTGTGGGGGTAGAATCGTTCATAGATTGCGCTCGTTATATTATAATAAAAAGTATAGTGATATTGGATATTAAATAGTTATCCTTATCAAAAATTCAAGTCAGTCAAACTAACATGGGGTAAGCGATATTATTTTACCGAAACTCAACCATTAAAAAACCAGCCATAATAGCTGGTCTCTTGCCAAAATATTGTTGCTTATGAATTAGCAACGGTTGCATCAAATCCAGCATCATCAATAGCAGCAGCTATTTTTTCAGCGCTGGTCTTACTATCATCAAAAGTTACTGTCGCTTGGTTATCGGCAAGCTCGATACTAATATTATCTAAACCATCAATATCAGCAGTTGCGGTATGCACACTAGCGACACAACCACCGCAAGTCATACCTGCGATATTAATGATTCGAGTTTGATTTGCCATAGTAGGCTCCTTATTTTAGTTTGTTTTTAAATTTATCGATATTATAGGTTAGCTTATAAAGGTTATGAGATAAAGATTATAAGCTGCCTTACTACATAAGTTAAGCGATATCACTCTGAACATCAAGACTGTTTAATGAGGCTTTATTACGAGTTAGGTAATTATTTATAACCAGTACAGCCTATTAAAAATATCGATAAATTTAAAGAGTTTAATCATGATGGTGTGGATTTTGTGGCGCATCGATAGGAAATGGCTGAGTCACATAATCCACCATGCTAATCGCTGCGATAAACGCATGGATACTAGTGTCAGTGTCATCATAACTTATTAAAGCAGTGTCATTATTAGCATCAAGCTCAATAGCAGTCACACCCGTGATATTCTTAAGTGCTACCATTACACTATCTAAGCCCTCTAGATCATCGATGTTCTCAATACTTACTTTTGCAATTTTAATCGCCATGACCTTATCCTCTTACCATTAACCATCATATCTCATTTAAAAATAGATTTTATTCGGTAAATGACTTACTGAGTATCTAGGACCTCAAAGCCTTTTACTAACTCATCAATTTGTTTTAACTGACGTAAAAAAGGCTCTAACTGGCTCATACGTAGCGCACAAGGCCCATCACATTTTGCGGTTTCAGGGCTGGGATGCGCTTCTAAAAACAGCCCTGCCAAGCCTGTTGCCATACCTGCACGAGCAAGCGTCGTAATCTGCTCACGACGGCCACCAGCACTATCACTACGCCCGCCTGGCTGTTGCAAACTATGAGTGACATCAAAAAATACGGGTACATTCATTTGCTTCATCGTATCGAAACCGAGCATATCGACGACCAAATTGTTATAACCAAAGGCACTACCACGCTCACATAAGATAAGCTTATCATTACCCGCTTCAAGACATTTATTCATAATATGGCGCATCTCATGTGGTGCTAAGAACTGCGCTTTTTTGATATTAATAATGGCGCCCGTCTTAGCCATAGACTCAACTAAGTCAGTTTGTCTCGAGAGAAATGCGGGTAGCTGAATAATATCAGCAACTTCAGCAACAGGTTGAGCTTGGTGTGGCTCATGGACATCGGTAATAATCGGCACTTGATATTTTTCTTTAATTTGTCCAAGCCAATCAATACCTTTGTCTAACCCAGGACCACGAAAGGAGTGCAAACTTGAACGATTGGCTTTATCAAAACTTGCTTTGAAGACATACCCAATACCTAGACGTTGGCAAATATCAATATATTGCTCGGCAATCTCAAACGCCAATTCTTTTGATTCCAGTACATTCATACCACCAAACAATACAAATGGCTGATCGTTGCCGATGCTGATCGTATTGTTAGCATTGTTACTGACGCTATCAAGCTGAATATGTGATTGTGCCGTTAATAAATTATCCATAGGGTAGATATCCTAGTACTGATCGTTGTTGTTATTGTTGACCGACATTGTTGATGACAATGATTTTGAGTAAGCCAAAACTATTGTAACCGATAGTAGCATCAAAAAAGCAGCTAAACTTAGTTTGCATACCATCCAAGCCTACTCTGCGTACAGCCAATACGAAAACAACATAAAAAAAGACCAATCCGTAAATCAGTCTTTTAATAAAAATATATCATGCTATACCGTATTTATAGTCTTATAAACATTTACTTACTCTCATTATAGGTCTTAGCTGCCTTTACAAAGCTGTTAAATAACGGATGACCACCGCGTGGTGAGCTGGTAAATTCAGGATGGAACTGCACCGCTATAAACCATGGATGCTCAGCAATCTCAATAGATTCTACTAGATGCTGCTTAGCAGAATAACCTGATACTGTCATGCCTGCTTGTTCTAAGGGTTCGATATAGCGGTTATTCATCTCATAGCGATGACGATGACGCTCAGTGATTGTATTTGCGCCATAGATGCGAGCAAGCTTGCTGCCTGCGACTAGATCGGCTTGTTGAGCGCCTAAACGCATCGTGCCACCAAGATCTGAATCATCACTACGAATCTGTAACTCTCCACGCTCATCTAACCATTCGGTAATCAAGCCAATAATAGGCTCGGCAGTTTTGCGATCAAATTCTGACGAGTTGGCATTGATATTAAGGACGTTACGCGCGTATTCGATCACTGCCAGTTGCATACCAAGGCAGATGCCAAGATAAGGAACATTATTCTCACGCGCATAAGTAATCGCTTTAATCTTACCTAAAGTACCGCGCTCACCGAAGCCACCGGGTACTAAAATCGCATCAGCATGGTCAAGCTGCGCTAGTAAGGTATCGTCATCTTCTAAGCGTTCAGCATCGATATAGTCAATCTTCACCGCTGTCTTGTGCGTAATACCTGCATGTAGCAATGCTTCATTAATAGACTTATAAGCATCAGGCAACTCAACATATTTGCCAACCATCGCTACCGTGACAGTCGCTTCTGGATTGAGCTGAGCTTCGACCACTTTATCCCAATCGCTCAAATCTGCTTCTGGTAAGTCTAGCCCAAAACGCTCACAAATGAGATCATCAAGGTCTTGCTCATAAAGGGTACGCGGAATCTGATAGATACTCTTAGCATCTTCGCACATGATGACTGCACGCTCTTCCACATTGGTAAATAATGAAATCTTGCGACGATTATCTAATGAGATTTTATGCTCAGAGCGGCAGATCAAGATGTCAGGTTGCAGACCAATTGAGCGTAGCTCTTTTACTGAATGCTGCGTGGGCTTAGTCTTAGTCTCGCCAGCACTAGCAATATAGGGCACTAAGGTTAAATGCATGAGCATCGCTTTATTGCGACCTAGCTCAACTTGCATCTGACGTACGGCTTCCATAAAAGGTAGAGATTCAATATCACCGACCGTACCACCAATCTCGATGATAGCAATGTCATAACCTACACCACTGGCAAGAATTTTACTTTTAATTTCATCAGTAATGTGTGGAATGACTTGTACTGTACCGCCTAGATACTCGCCGCGACGCTCTTTATTTAATACGTTCTGATAAATGCGACCACTAGTAAAGTTGTTACTTTTACTCATTTTTGAACGGCGCAAAAAGCGCTCATAGTACCCTAAGTCTAAATCCGTCTCAGCACCGTCATCAGTGACAAACACTTCTCCATGCTGAAAAGGACTCATCGTGCCCGGATCGACATTGATATACGGATCCATCTTGGTCATTGTCACGTTCACACCGCGTGCTTCTAAGATAGCGGCTAAGGATGCAGCGGTAATACCTTTTCCTAGTGAGGACACTACCCCACCGGTCACAAATATAAACTTGGTCATAGTACTCTTCGGCAATTGGTAAA
>JBBSUA010000064.1:0-8251 GCA_038235315.1 Pseudomonadales bacterium
CAATTTGCTTTCACTCTAGTCATCAGATTTTTCAATTGCTGGTGGACCTTTTAATAGATGCTCATCGCGAAATTCGTTCGCTGAATTATGCTCTGCTGACTCTTCTGTTATAAACCACTGCTGATTACGATGTAAAATTAAACGATCTCGACTCAAACCTCGTAATAGCGAGTACATCATAATGACAATGACAATAGCGAAAGGGAAACCTGAAACGATAGAGGCTGCTTGCAAGGCACCTAATCCACCGGCTGCTAATAATACGGCTGCGATAACGCCTTCCGTACCTGCCCAAAACAGACGCTGGATCTTGGGTGGGTTAGTATCGCCACCTGAGGTCAGCATATCAATGACGAAACTGGCTGAATCCGAGGACGTGACAAACCAAAGAACAATCATCACCACAATAAGCAAATTTAGTGCTGAGGTTAGTGGATAAGACTCCATCAACTTAAAAATGGCACTTCCTGTATCTGCCCTCACCGCTTCAATTAACCCAGGACTAACTATGCTAGGGTCAGCGGCTGCCATCAATTCCATATGTACCGCTGAACCACCAAAGGCGGTAAACCATATAAAAAGAATCGTAATAGGAATGAATAATACCCCTAATATGAATTCACGAATGGTACGACCACGAGAGATACGAGCGACAAATACGCCAACGAACGGTGACCAGCTAATCCACCACGCCCAATAAAAAATAGTCCATGACGCTTGCCAGTTTTCTTCACCGTTGTAAGACTCAGTCCACAACCCTAACGGGATAACTTGATGTAGATAATTACCCACGTTTTCGACAAAACTATTAAAGATAAACTGCGTAGGCCCTAAGATAATCACAAAGCTTAGCAAGACCACAGTAAACAATATGTTGATATCACTGAGGCGCTTGATACCTTTATCAAGCCCCATAAATAAAGATAGCCCTGCTAACATAGTAATAAAGGCAATCAGGATAATCTGTACCGTAATATTATTGGGAATACCGAATAAAGTGTTAAGACCTGAGTTAATCTGTAACACACCTAAACCAAGCGTGGTCACAACACCAAACATCGTACCGAATACCGCTAAAGTGTCGACGGTATGACCCATAGGGCCGTAGATTTTTTTGCCTATTAAAGGATATAGCGTCGAGCGAATAGCTAAGGGCAAGCCCACTCGATAGTGAAAATAAGCCAATGCCAAAGCGACCATGCCATAAATCGCCCACACATGTAAACCATAATGTAGGAAGGAGATATTCATCGCTTGTTTGGCGGCAGCAATGGTTTCAGGCTCACCGAGTGGCGGTGCCATAAAATGATATAACGGCTCAGCAGTCCCCCAATAGAGCAGTCCGATACCGATGCCCGCTGAGAACAGCATACCAATCCAAGAGACTAAATTGTACTCTGGCTTCTCTGTCTGATGGCCCAGTCTGATATCACCATATCGGCTAAATATCATGTAGATGCTCATAACCAAGGCTAAATTCACCACCACAATAAAGAACCAGCCAAAGCGTAACGAAACAAAGTCTTTTGCTTGACCAAATACTAATTCTGCTTGTTCATTAAAAAAAGCACCAAAGATAATAAACGCAACAATCAAAAGCGCTGAAGTCAAAAACACAGGTTTACTTACCCGTGGAAAAGGGCCAAGTCGGCCAACTTTTACATGATCCATAGTATTGTCTCGAAAGTATCGTCTCAATTTTTTAAGGTCTGCACCTTAACAAGATATCTAATAACTATCAAATGTGTTTAGACACTTTGTAGTTTTGTACTCTATTTAAAAGATCAAAAACCCTAAGTTAGCAAAGTAACTTAGGGTTTTTGGTTACAGAAATGTTAAAGAGGCTATCGAAGATTGGCTTACAAAAAGCTCAGTTTTTATTCACTTTTGATAATTATCTACTTCTGATAGTCAGTCACCTTCTACAATCTTAGGTGGCCCTTTTAACAAGTGTTCATCAGTGAACTCATTGGCGGAATTGTGATCCGCTGATTCTTCAGTGATAAAGTACTGCTGCGCACGATAAAGTATCAATCGATCACGACTTAGACCACGCAGTAGCGCATACATCATCACAAATATGACCAGAGCGAATGGCAACCCTGCCACAATAGCGGCTGCTTGTAGAGCCCCTAATCCGCCTGCTGCTAATAATATCGCAGCAATGACCCCTTCCATTATTGCCCAAAACAAACGCTGAATCTTTGGTGGATTGGTATCGCCACCAGCCGTCAGCATATCGATGACGAAACTTGCTGAGTCAGATGAGGTGACAAACCATAATACAATCATGACCACAATTAACAAGGTAATTGGTTTGGTAAACGGATAGTATTCAACCAGTTTAAAGATGGCGCTACCAGTATCCGTTTGTACGGCTTCTACTAACCCTGGGCTAACGAGAGAAGGGTCAATTGAGGCAAGCAGCTCCATATGAAGAGCTGCGCCACCAAAGGTTGTGAACCAAAAGAACAAAATCAGCATGGGAATTAATAGAACACCCAATACAAACTCACGAATAGTACGACCACGGCTGATACGCGCAATAAATACTCCGACGAATGGCGCCCAACTTACCCACCATGCCCAATAGAATATCGTCCAAGCACTTTGCCAGTCAGTATTACTATAAGATTCGCCCCATGTTGATAACGGTACAAGGGCTACTAGGTAATTACCGATGTTCTCAATGAAGCTATCAAAAATGAATAATGTTGGACCTAAAATCACCATAAAGGCTAAAAGTATACCCGTGAAGCCCATGTTAATATCACTTAAGCGCTTGATACCTTTATCAAGACCTAGCATCAAAGAGCCACAAGCGAGTGCGGTCACAAATGCAATGATAATAAACTGCACCGTTAGCGTATTGGGTATGCCAAATAATCCTTCAAGACCCGAATTAATCTGCATGACCCCTAAACCTAAAGAAGTCACTACCCCAAACATCGTGCCAAATACGGCTAGGATATCGACAGTATGACCCCATCCACCGTAAATCTTTTTACCCAATATTGGATAAAGCGTTGAACGAATAGATAAAGGCAATCCACGACGAAAATGGAAGTAAGCCAACGATAATGCCACTATGGTATAAATCGCCCATGCATGTAATCCCCAATGCAAGAACGAAATACTCATAGCTTGTTTAGCGGCTTCTACTGTTTCGGCTTCACCTAATGGCGGTGCCATGAAGTGATATAAGGGTTCCGCAGTTCCCCAATACACAAGACCAATACCAATACCCGCCGAGAACAACATGCCAATCCATGAGAATAAGCTATATTGCGGTTTTTCTGTTTGTTGACCTAAACGTATGTCACCGTATCGGCTCGCTGCCAAGTAAATACAAAATATTAACGCCACGTTCACTAAGATAATGAACATCCAGCCAAACTTATCAGTGATAAATTTTTGTAGAAGGCTAAATAACGCACCAGCAGTTTCGGTAAAAAAAGCACCAAAAATAATAAAGCCGACGATAAGTAATGCTGAAGTTATGAACACAGGTTTACTCACCCGTGGAAAAGGACCTAATCGACCAACTTTTACATGATCCATTTTTAATCTCAAATTTTAATGAACGTCACCTTAACAAACTGACGCCTAATTATCAATTTTCTACAAAATAAAACTTGATTAAATTTTTAAACTTAAGTTCGCTAGTTTATTTATACCTCTTCTTAATGCGCTGACAAAAAGCCTTATTGGGATACTTATTTAGGTAACAAGCGTAGTAACCTACCGCCACTACCATCTTCTAACGCCCATACGTGACCATCTAATGACAGCACACTGCGCATGCGCTCACCCATATCGTAACGGTAGCGCTCACGTGCGCTATTATTGTCATTCAGATCGACGACTATTAATGCTTTAGAGGATAAGCCACTGATAAGTGCATTACCTTGCCATGCTGGAAAATCATTATCAGTGCCCGAAGAATAGATACTCATCGATGAGGGTGATATCACTGGAGTCCATGTGACCTTGGGTGCGATAAGATCAGAGCGCGTGTCATGGTCAGGGATATCAATGCCTGAATAATTACGCCCATTAGACACTAACGGCCAGCCATAGTTATTACCTTTTTCAATAAGATTCAGCTCATCACCCCCTCTTGGACCCATCTCGTGTGCCCAAAGTTTGCCAGTCTTATCAAACGCCATCCCTAGCACATTGCGATGACCCATCGTCCAAAACTGCTGCTTAATATTTTTAGTGGTTTTAGTATTATTAGTAAAAGGATTATCAGCGGGTATCGACCCATCAGGATTCAAGCGGATGATTTTACCTAAATTGACACTCATATCTTGTGCAGGGTCTTTTTTCTGGCGCTCCCCTGAGCTGATATAAAGGTAACGCCCATCAGGAGAGAATAATAAACGATGGCTATAATGCCCTTGTCCCTCAACTTTTGGCGTCTGTTGCCAAATGGGTGTAATGGCTTGCAAGCTTGGCGTGTCGGTATCTAATCCTGCAAGTTTGGCAGTGATAACTTTTGCACCGAAGGTATTACTATCGGCGTTCAAGCCTTCTTCGATATAGCTTAAATAAACACTATTGGTAGTTTCAAAACTGGGCGCTAGAATGATATCGCCGAGACCGCCTTGCCCACCATACGCCACTTTTGGCACACCGCTGACTGCTGTCTTAACGCCTGTCTCAGTATCAACGATGAACAACTCGCCAGACTTTTGCGTGATTAACAATTTCAATGATTCGTTACCAGTCTTGGGTAGCGACGTCATTGCCCATGGCTCGTCAAAACTGGTAATGACTTTGGTTGTAAAAGCAGGCTGAGTGGCGTTTGCTTGGACATCCGATTGATTACTCACCTTTATAATACGCGTCTCTGTCTCAGTCGTTTCTGTCGATGAATCCGAACAAGCAGCAGTACTAAATAACAGAGTAGTTACTGCTAAAGGGGCAGCTATTAACTTAAGAGTTATCGTCATGGTTTCAGTAATCCTTATCATTTTTTGGTAAAGCTGTTTTGGAGCCAAATCTATTTATAGCATGTAATCAATTCACTTCAAAACCGATACAGTGCTGCTGGGATATGTTTTGCGTAGCCTCTGTCAGCGTAGACACAGCAAGCAAGTAAAATTTATACCAGTAGCACGATAATAGTGACGTATCAATTTTATTTCAAACTGACTATAGCTACTGTACTTGAGAGGTAAAAAAATAAAACCCCTTACCTGCTATTACAAGTAAAGGGTTAGACTCATCCCTAAATATTTATTATCAAATACTTAACAGGTTTAGAATTAACTCATTCTAAGCTTATCAAAAGTGAGTTTATCATCATTACCGACATCGACTTTAATGATGTCACCAGCGACAAAATCACCAGCTAAAAGCCTTAATGACAACGGATTTTCAATCTCTTGCTGAATAGCACGTTTGAGCGGACGCGCACCATAAACAGGGTCATAGCCAACAGCAACCAGCTGATTCATCGCCGCATCTGACAACGTAATATCCAATTCGCGCTCTTGCAGACGGCTACGCAAACGATCCATTTGGATATCCGCAATACCCGCCATTTGCGCCTGCCCTAGCGCATGGAATACCACAATCTCATCAATACGGTTGACAAACTCGGGACGGAAGTGCTCACCGACTGAATCCATTACCTCAGCTTTGATATCTTCATAGCTTTCACCAACCATTTCTTGAATCTTGTGCGATCCTAAATTACTGGTCATGATAATAACCGTATTTTTAAAATCAACAACGCGACCTTGCGAGTCCGTTAAGCGCCCATCATCCAATACTTGCAGTAGAATGTTAAACACATCTGGATGTGCTTTTTCAACCTCGTCAAATAGTACAACACTATAAGGCTTGCGACGTACCGCTTCAGTTAGTGCGCCACCTTCTTCATAACCAACGTAACCAGGAGGCGCGCCCACTAAGCGACTAACGCTATGCTTCTCCATGTACTCGCTCATATCAATGCGTATTAGTGCGTCCTCAGAGTCAAATAAGAAATTGGCTAACGACTTAGTCAGCTCCGTTTTACCGACTCCTGTTGGTCCTAGGAATAAAAACGATCCTGACGGACGGTTAGGATCTGATAGGCCAGCCCGACTACGACGTACCGCATTAGCAACCGCTACTACCGCCTCATCTTGACCGATGACGCGCTCATGAAGTTTGTCTTCCATCGCTAGCAATTTATCACGCTCGCCTTGCATCATTTTGCTAACTGGAATACCCGTTGCCGCGCTGACGACTTCGGCAATCTCATTATCGGTAACTTTATTACGGAGCAATTTGATACCTGACTCACCCACTTGCTCTTTTTGCTCAGCAAGATCAAATTCGATGATACGACGCTCAAGCTGCGGAATAGTCTCATACTGCAACTTTGACATCGCTTCATAGTCGCCTTCACGGCTCACTTTGTCATAAGCCGTGCGAGCTTTATCCAGTTCATCTTTGAGCTGCTGACTACCCTTGACCAACGCTTTTTCTGCCTGCCAAATCTCATTAAGATCGGCATATTCTCTCTCTAACTCTTCAATTTGTTGATTGAGTACTTTACGTTCAGCCTGCGCACCTGCATCTTCTTCATTTTTTAGCACTTCGCGTTGCATTTTTAGCTGAATCAAGCGGCTATCCAGCTTACTTATAGCTTCAGGTTTACTGTCTATTTCCATACGCAGACGACTGGCCGCCTCATCGATCAGATCAATGGCTTTATCTGGTAACTTACGATCAGTAATATAACGATGGCTCATGCGTGCAGCGGCAATAATGGCACTATCTTGAATATCGACACCATGATGCAGCTCATAACGCTCTTTGAGACCACGTAAAATCGCAATAGTATCTTCAACCGTTGGTTCATCGACCAATACCTTTTGAAAACGACGCTCAAGTGCCGCATCTTTTTCGATATATCGACGGTATTCATCCAGTGTCGTTGCACCAACACAATGTAGCTCGCCACGAGCCAGCGCTGGCTTGAGCATATTGCCAGCATCCATTGCTCCATCGGCTTTACCCGCGCCGACTAGCGTGTGCAGCTCGTCAATGAACAAAATGACATTGCCTTCTTGCTTCGATAAGTCACTAAGCACGCTCTTTAGACGCTCTTCAAACTCGCCACGAAACTTTGCGCCTGCGATTAGTGAGCCCAAATCTAGTGACAGCACTTCTTTGTGGCGTAACCCTTCTGGCACATCGCCATTGATAATTTTTTGTGCCAGACCTTCTACGATAGCGGTTTTGCCCACACCCGGCTCACCAATCAAGACGGGATTATTTTTGGTACGACGCGATAGTACCTGAATAGTACGGCGAATTTCTTCATCACGCCCAATTACTGGATCGAGTTTGCCAAGTTCCGCCAATTTAGTCAGATTAATCGTGTATTTATTCAAGGCGTCACGTTGATCTTCAGCGTTTTGATTATTGACGGTTTCATCACCACGTAGCTGCTCAATCACTGCTTTTAATTTTGCCGCAGTCACGCCTGCACTCTCAAATATTTTCTTAGTTTCGCCTTGCTCGGCTAATGCCAACATCACCCATTCAGTGGCAATGAAATCATCGCCTTCTTTTTGCGCTTGGCGATCGGCAAGATTCAATATTTTCACCGAGTTCGGGTTCAAATTGACATCGCCAGTAGGTTCGGCAATCGTTGCTTGATTGTCCAACGCTTTGGCAACGCCATTTTTTAGCGCGGGAATAGAGCCACCTGCTTGCTGACAGATCGATAAATTAGATTCGTCTTGAAGCATGACCGCTAGCAAATGCACGGGATCAATGCCTGTATGATCACGCCCTAGCGCCAAACTCTGTGCTTCTTGAATCGCAGATTGCAGTTTTTGAGTAAATTTCTCAAATCTCATGGTTATGTCCTTTTATAATTAGGGTCTGTTGAACATTCGACCGTGGCACTGACAGAGACTATTTTTTAGTCGATTCTAGATTAAAAATATCTAGTTTAGTCGTTCTAAGCGGATCTTTTTAATGACGAAGCGGCAAAAAAGAGTCCTGTCCTTGCAGGCTGATGCTAAAATCGCTCTATTCATTGCGAAAATCTAGCCAAGGCACCTGCATTACCTGCGATTTTCACTTAGACTAGACCTATTTTAGCTATCAGCAGTGCCTGCTTGTGAATGTTCAACAGACCCTAGTATTGGTTTATATATATGACAGCAATTTTATAGGAACTGCTTACCATTAGCTGTTATCTATATAAGGTAGACTAAGTTGCATTTCAAGCTATTTA
>JBBSUA010000065.1:0-8247 GCA_038235315.1 Pseudomonadales bacterium
GCCGCGCCATTGAAGCGGGACAAATGCTAGGATTGAGTCGCAGTCGGGTATTTTTTCGTTTGGCGCTACCACAAGCATTACCTTGGATCATTGGCGGTTTATTACTGGCTACGATGGAAACGCTTGCAGATTTTGGAGCAGTATCCGTCTTCAATGTCGATACCTTTACAACCGCTATTTATAAAGCGTGGTTTGGTTTTTTTAGCTTGACGACTGCTGCGCAGTTAGCTGCACTGTTGATCGGGGTTATTTTTATCGTCGTTTTGTTTGAACAATACTGGCAATCAAGGCGCGGTAGTGCAATCACTCAAGGTAGCAACCGCCGATTTGAGGCCAGTAAGCCTGCCAAATTAGGTATGACTGTGCTATGTATGACAGTGTTTCTAATTGCATTTTTAGTGCCGTTCTTACAGCTGGTTTATTGGACAGCGATGAATTTTCGCCAAGATTTTGATGCTCGTTATATTGGGTTCGTAACCAATAGTCTAATGATTGCCAGTATGACCACCTTGTTTATTGCTTTTTTAGCCATTATTATTGCGTGGGTAAAGCGCCAATATCCAGATAAGACGACTAAGTTGATGACGACGTTAGCCAACTTAGGTTATGTCGTTCCGGGTACTGTACTAGCGGTGGGCGTTTTTATTCCGATTGCTTGGGTTGATAATCAACTGATTGCTTTTGGGGTTACTTCACAGCAAGTGCTATCAGGTAGCGTGATTGTGATGTTATTGGCTTTATCCACACGATTTATGACAGTCAGCTTTCAGCCCGTCGATCGCCAATTGCAGCGCTTAACCGTCAATCAAGAAGCTGCTGCTGAATTACTTAGCGACAGTCCGCTACAGCGTTGGCGACAAGTGGTGCTACCGGTATTAAGTCCAGGGGTACTGACTGCCTTGTTAATGGGCTTTGTAGAAGTGATGAAAGAGATGCCAATTACTTTGATGACACGGCGTCAAGGGTGGGATACGCTTGCAGTACGCGTGTTTGAGATGACCAGTGAAGGCATGTGGGGGCGGGCAGCATTGCCAAGTTTATTGATTGTACTGGTCGGATTGATTCCCGTGTGGATACTATTACGTCAAAGTGATAAAAACGGCTAGCATTTTTTTACGCCAGAGCATTGTTTTTATTTTAATGAACGGCATTACTGTTTTACTTATTTGACAGCTTCTTATTTGACAGCTTAATGGTACCGTCTATGTATACTGACTTGATGAATGACTCTACAGACCAATCACACCCAAACTTGGCTAAGGCCAAGACGCGCCTTGATCACAATCAGCAGTTGCCAACATCCATTATAACCGCGCAGCAAGCAAAGCAGCGCAGTAGCTCTCGGCACCCTGATGATGATATAAAAGCAGCTGATGAGAATGGTATTGATTATGCTCCTTATCTTAGTGTGCAAGATTTAGTGGTTGGCTACGATGACATTACTGTTGTCAACGGCTTGTCGTTGACCTTACAACAAGGCGAGATTGGTTGCTTTTTGGGGTATAGCGGTTGTGGAAAAACCACGGCATTAAGAGCGATTGCCGGTCTTGAGCCCACGCGCCTTGGAACGATTGGTCTAAATGAGCAACGTTTAACCGATCAGACAGCACGTACTTCTTTTGCAATTGCGCCTGCTAAGCGTGGTATGGGTATGGTGTTTCAAGACTATGCCCTCTTTGGACATTTAAGCGTTGCTAAAAATATCGGCTTTGGTCTTAATAAATGGTCAGCCGCTGACAAAAAAGCGCGGGTTGCTGAAATGCTAGAGTTGGTTGAGCTGAGTGAGCATGCCGATAAACGTCCAAATGAGCTATCAGGTGGACAGCAACAGCGTGTCGCCTTGGCAAGAGCCTTAGCCCCAAAACCTAAATTATTATTACTCGATGAGCCGTTCTCTAACCTTGATGTGGTGTTGCGTGAATCGCTTGCTATGAGCGTGCGCGATATCCTCAAGCGTACTAATACCACTGCAATATTGGTGACTCACGATCAAAACGAAGCCTTTGCTTTAGCGGATAAGGTCGGTGTGATGCATGATGGTAAGTTAGTGCAATGGGCGACGCCAAGCGAGCTATATCATGAGCCCGTCAGTCCATTCGTCGCAGAATTCGTCGGTGAAGGTGCAATGATAGATGGCATCATCAAAGAAGGTCATGTAGAGACTGCACTTGGTGATATCTACCGACGTATGGAAGTTTTTGATGAGGTGGGACAGCCGCAATATTGTCAATATGACTATCCAAACGGTACCTTGATTAAAGTATTAGTGCGTCCTGACGATATTATTCATGATGATGACAGCACGCAAACGGCTTTAGTCGTTGGACGAGTATTTCGCGGTGCCAACTACCTGTATCGCTTGCAACTGGACGATGGACAGACCGTTCTATCGCTAGTTGCTAGTCATCATAACCATGACATCGGTACGCGCATCGGTATATTTCCGATGCTTGAGCATGTTGTGGTATTTGATGAAAAAAATATCAATGCGACCACATGGTCAGATTATGATGGATCATAAACGACCGCTGTTGCATTGAGCGACAGACACTAAGCGTGGCGAGTCGCTAAAATGTGCAAATATCTACCCAGCCATTTATAAGGCTCTTGGCGTGAGTAGCGCAGTTCCATCCGAATTACTGCCTCAGGATCGTTATGACCACCACGCTTGAGCGGCGCGTAATCATGAAACACCCGTAGACCACTTTCTAACACCGTTTCATAACAATGTTGCTGTAGCCATAATCCTACTTCTAGCCGTGCTACCGGATGATTCGGAGTCAGGCTTTTTTTATTGTCAGCTTTATACTCACTATTATCGAGTAGATTAAAATTACCCATAATTAGATTACGATAATCAAAGCTCGCTGGATTATAAAAACACAATGATAACGCGCCATTGTCAGTCAACTGACTATCAAAAAAATCCATAATGGCGACAGGTTCTGCTAACCATTCGAGTAGGGCGTGACATAGTATCAAATCAAATTTAGCAGCATTCTTCTCTAAATTTTCTTCTACATTATCAGCAGCAAGCTTATCGGTAAGCTGTTGATAAGGGCAAACATACCATGTGAGATTATTCATGCTATCTATATGATTGACGCTGGCCTTTGCCTTATCTATCATATTTTCTGAGATATCATTGACTACGACATGGTGACCTTGAGCCGCAAGTTCTATTGCAATTTGCGCCAGTCCCGCGCCTACATCTAAAATACGTAATGGACGTCCAAGTACTTTAGTCCTCTCATCTACGTATTCAAAAATATCGCGGCGCAATACTGCCAGCCGAATCTCGCCCTTGAGCCCGCCGTAGACCTTTTTTTCAAAGTGATCAGCAATCTCATCAAAGCTACGGTCGCTGCGTGCTTCACTATTTTTGTTTATAGGGGACACTTCTGTAGCGTTGTTTTTTGGCGTACTATCACCCACAACCTTTGTAGTTTTGTTTTCAATATCTTTATCTTTGATTTTAGTGTCAGTTTGCATAAGCTATCAGTGTTCTATCGTTGGAATTAGAGAATTGCTAGGGATCATTTAACGGCGGCGCTTGAGCACCCATCTGAAGACCAGCTTGGATAAGGTAATAATCACGAATACCACCCCAATGAATACCCAAATACCGGAGCCTTGTAGATTCTCCTGATAAGCCTGTGCTAAATAAAACGATAGTGCCATCGCTAGCAATAAGGATCCCCAGCGTATAAAAGGTAAGGCGCGGTTGTTATGGTTGGGAAAGTTTAGCGCGTAGTCGCTTGAAAAGCTATATAACACCATTGCTAAAATCCAAACAATAGTCAGAACGATGTTCATAATAGATTAAGCCTGTATTGAATAATAAGAATAAAAATTATGCCCTTAAGGGATAAGTAGAACAGTCACAAGTGTAATTGGTATAAATATTATGCGGTAATTCTTTGTTATTATCTATAAAACAAATCTAAACTCAGCTCATTCATGAACAACCTCAATCATAAAAAACGCCATAATGACGATTGCTTGCACATTTTACAGTAGCTTTTCATAACAATTTACGGTATAAAAAGTAAGGAATATGATACAAAGTATAATTAGTTCGCCACTAATGATGTAAATATCCATTTTAACGACCGCTTTTCACTACTGCTAAGGATAGCAACGATGACCATATCCAGAGATATAGCCAAGTCTACTGCTTGCGCAAACTCACCTGCCTCTATAAATCAAACCAAGACACCCGTAATGACACGCTGTCTGCTATCAGTTGCAGTAGCCAGTAGTTTGCTACTTGTGGGTTGCGGTGGTGACAATAACGATAATGACAATAATAGTCCAACAACGGTCACTTATCCTACGACTGTCAAGCCTGTTGGATCATTCAACAAAGCTCAAATCGATAATGTTGGTTTTGGTCTTTCAGCAACAGCCACACCTGCTGCTAAATGTGATATCAAAGTAGAAAAAGTCACTTATCAGACCAAAGGGTCAGCGGGTGAGACGACTAATGCTACTGCTGCACTCATGCTACCTAGTGGTGATAGTGCTGATTGTCAGGGTGATCGACCTGTCCTGTTGTATGCTCATGGTACCACCACTGATAAGGGCTATGATTTTAGCCAAGTGGGTAATGCTAGTAATCCAGCAGTAGGTGAAGCAAACTTGATTGCCGCGAACTTCGCAGCACAGGGCTATATCGTCGTTGCACCAAACTACGCAGGCTATGATGACTCTGAGCTTGATTACCATCCGTATCTGGTTGCTGAACAGCAATCGAATGATATGGTCGATGCCTTGAACGGTTCACGCGCTATGATCGATGCGCAAAAGCAAGCTAACAACGCTAATTATGCTAGCATCAAAGATTCAGGTAAGCTTTACATTTCTGGGTATTCACAAGGCGGTCATGTTGCTATGGCGACTGCTAGACTTCTACAATCAAAAAATAAACCAGTAACAGCAATTGCTCCTTTATCGGGACCCTATGCCTTAGCCGCGTTTGGTGATGCTATCTTTGCCGGTAATGTCAATATTGGCGCGACTCGTTTTGCACCGCTATTAGCTGTTGGTCTACAGAAAAAATATCCAGATATTTATCGCAATTCTACAGAAATTTTTAGTTCTCAATATGCAGGTACTGAGCTACCTAGTATGATGACTTTTGCGCAACTAGTCGCCGCTAATAAGCTCCCTGATAATGCGTTATTTGAAAAAGATCCTGAAAATAACCCAACGCTTGACCTTTTACCAGCGCCTACGGTACCTTTTGCATTCTTAGGGTTTGCTGATGATAATTATCTTATCAGAACTGATTTCCGTACCGCATATGTTGCTGACGCTCTAGCGAATCCTGATAGTTTAATTGCGATGACTGGCGCATTTCCGGCAGCTAACCCACAAAATGGTTTACGCAAAGCGCTAAAAGATAACGATTTACGTAGTTATATTCCTAAAATGCCAACACTGCTATGTGGTGGTAATCAAGATCCGACCGTTTTTTATGACATAAACACTAGTTCTGTGTCTGCGATACTACAGCTAGTAAGTCAGGCTCAAGGCACTAACCTCAATGTGACTGTTTTAGATGTTGATAAAACCAATGCAACGACACGTAACAAACCTACGGTAACGTCTATTGGTAGTGCCATGAGTAATCCATGGATGACAACAATGGCAATTGATACCATTCAAAGTAGATTTGCTACTTCTGTAAGTACAGTTCAGACAAATGCTTTCATTAAAGCCAAGCAAGCAGGCGCTAGTGATTTACAGGCGCAGCAAGCCGCTGGTGCTGCATTCTTAGGTAGCTATCATGGTGGCTTAGTCAGTACCGCTTGTACTCAAGCAGCACGTGAATTCTTTAATCAGAGCTTTGCTCAGTCTTAAGCTCTGTAAAAGCTGAAATTTAAGACTCGTTAAATTAAAGTAGGTCGCTTTAAACAAAACTGCATCCATTAGGGTGCAGTTTTTTAATGTCTGATATTTACCTATTATAAAGGCAAAAACATGAAGTCAATTATCCCAGCATTACTAACCCTTGTCTTTGTTGCTGCATCGATTAGCCAAGTACACGCTCAAAATACACCTTGCTCTGGTAAAATGGGTGGGGTTGCTCACTGCTCAAAAGACGGCAAGTTTGTCTGTAACAATGGCAAAATTAGCCAATCTAAAAAACGATGTCGTTAAGTCAAATTATGCATTCATTAATAATCTAAAATACAAGCCACTAATGAGCTGATTTGCTTGATTTTAATAGCATCTAGACGCCCCTAAACCCTTTAATTTGTGTTAAAATAGCTTCTTTTATTTATCATGACTTTTAACCAAAATAGCATCACCATTTTCCTATTTTTTGCACGCCTAGTAGTGCTTTTTTTACGGTTTGTATATCGATAGTAGCGACGCATTTACGCCGCTATATTTAGGTACAACCGTGGCATTATTAATAGCCATTAAAATATAGACTCTAGAAAATGGAACCAGTGAAGGAATGTGTATGAGCGACTCGATTAGTCCTATTGGCATCGTTGATGAATTAAAACAATCCTATTTGGATTATGCGATGAGCGTGATCGTCTCGCGTGCGCTACCTGATGTGCGTGATGGTTTCAAGCCAGTACATCGTCGGGTAATGTACGCGATGCACGTATTGTCCAATGACTATAATAAAGCCTACAAGAAGTCAGCCCGTGTGGTCGGTGATGTTATCGGTAAATACCATCCACATGGCGACAGTGCAGTCTATGACGCTATCGTGCGTATGGCGCAGGACTTTAGCTTGCGTTATCCGATGGTTGACGGTCAAGGTAACTTTGGCTCGATTGATGATGATCCACCGGCAGCGATGCGTTATACCGAAGTGAGGATGACCAAGCTTACCCATCAGATGCTAGCTGATTTGGATAAAGACACTGTCGATTGGGAAGACAACTACGACGGTTCTGAACGTATGCCAAGCGTCTTGCCTGCGCGTGTCCCTAACTTATTGATTAATGGTGCAACGGGTATTGCGGTTGGTATGGCAACCAACATGGCACCGCATAATCTCACCGAAGTGATTAATGCCTGCCTAGCGTATGCGCATAATCCGCAAATCTCTGGTGAGGAGCTGATGACGCACATCTCAGGTCCTGACTTTCCGACAGGTGGCATTATCTACGGTCGTGCGGGTATTCAAGACGCCTATCGTACGGGTAAAGGTCGTCTGCATGTGCGCGGTCGTTATATTATTGAGCCGATGACTGATACGGGCGTTAACCGCGATCGCGAACGTATCGTCTTTACCGAAGTGCCTTATCAGACCAATAAAGCCAAGCTGATTGAGCGTATCGCTGAATTGGTTCGTGATAAAAAGATTGAAGGTATCAGTGAGATACGCGATGAGTCTGATAAAGACGGTATGCGTATCGCTATTGATTTGCGTCGTGGTGAAACCGCTGAAGTTATTGTTAATAATCTATTCTTACAAACACCACTCGAATCGAGCTTTAGTATCAATATGGTGGCGCTAGATAATGGTCAGCCAAAATTATTAACCCTACGTCAATTGATTGCTGCTTTTGTCCGCCATCGTCAAGAAGTCGTGACCCGCCGTACAATTTATGAGTTAAATAAAGCACGCGTACGTGGTCATTTGCTCGAAGGTTTAACCGTTGCATTGGCGAATATTGACGAAATTATTGCTGCTATTAAAGCGTCTGCCAGTCGCGGCGAAGCCCGTGAGAGTCTACTCGGTAACACTTGGGGTTCAGGTAGCGTCGTTGCGATGTTAGAAGCAGCTGGTAGCCAGTCGGTACGTCCTGACTATATCGAAGGTGAAGACCCCAAAGCGCCATTTGGTCTTATTGACGATAGCATACAAGGTGAGCAAGGTTATCGCTTATCACTCGATCAGGTCAATGCCATTTTAGAGATGCAGTTGCATCGTCTAACGGGTCTTGAGCAAGATAAGCTGACTGAAGAATATCAAGATTTACTACGTGAAATTGCCAATTTAGAGTCTATCCTTGGTGATTTTGACAAATTAATGACGATTATCTCAAATGAGATGATTGAGATTCGTGATAATTTTGGTGATGAGCGTCGTACTGATATTATTGATTCGCGTACTGATTTTAGCCGTGAAGACTTGATTCCTGAACAGACTGTTGTCATGACAGTATCACGTACTGGCTATGCCAAAACCCAACCGATCGATGATTATGTTGCGCAAAAACGTGGTGGTAAAGGTAAGTCTGCTACTGCTATGAAAGAAGACGACGTGATTGA
>JBBSUA010000066.1:0-8236 GCA_038235315.1 Pseudomonadales bacterium
ACACTACCGCATACGATTGATCATAGATTACTAGATGCTGTTGCCAAACTTGATCGGCGTATGGATAGTGCTTTGATTGCTATGACCCTAAAACGATTACGCCAGCATGATTTATCTGAAATTGTTATAAGCGAGCTAAACCAACAAAGCGAGCGCAGTCATAGCTTGCAAGACTATCAACACTATCAACGAGAATTAAACTTTCGAACAATGCTAGTGCGCTACCAGCAAGGATTGATCGATCTGTTTAATACTCAATTTAAGGTTGATCTAACTGACAAATTAGATGGTAATCAATTTGAAAGCTCAGAACCTAGACATCCTCAGCAGCCTTCTATTTTAGAATTATGGCAAGCATTGCATTTACAGCAGCTGTTACCGATTTTGTCCGAAGTGTTGGGCAGTGATAAGGAGATGGCTACCGAAAATGATAGCCATACGCTGCAACTGGATACGAGCAGTCTGTACGCACAACTAGATCCATCAGCTCAGATATTTGAAAATATGAATGCTGTAGAGCGGGCGATGTTAGTGATATTCGCGTATCGTCTAGCAAAAGATACCGTAGGCAGTTTGTCTCCTTTATCTAAACGCTCACTACCAACTGCTCTGAATAGGGAACACGTGGTTACTCTTAGACGTCATGCACGGCTGATAGATATTTATTTAGCAAACGTTAGTGATGCGAATTTACAATGGTTACTATTAACAGCTCAACATTTAAATAGTATTCAGCTACTGGCTATCATAGACACCGTTCCAGTGCATATCGATGAGTCAAAAATGGCGCTTTCTCTCAACGAGCAAGTCGATAAGAAACTGCCGAATACGGGTCAAATAGCTTATAATACTTATCGGTTATGGTTAAGCACCTTGCACACTGTCATGTTACACGATACGATAATCAGCCAAGACGAATACGACTGTTTGGCTGTCCTCACAGAGCATTGGATGGGCGTGCGACAGTTATTAGATTAATGCTTTGACTTATTCATAAGAATATCAATTCTTTCAATCCGTATTACGCCAATCGTTATAAGTAATCATCAGGATAGTTTCCGTATATGAGCGACACCCAAGACATTATAAGCGTACGACAGCGTCAAATTCAGCAGCGTCAGATATTGACAATGATGGGTGTTGCGCAATGGGTGCAACTAGACTCGCCTACCTTAGATATGGCTGATATCTCAGCAGTAATCACAGCGCAACCAGTCGAACAACAGCCAGTAGCCAATGTAGTTATTGAGCATGATGGTCTTGACGCACAAACGCCTGTACGAGATATGGAAACGGTCATTAATGATGACAGCCGACTTGCCGATCAGTATATGACCGACCAAGACCACGGCGTTGATACTAATGTCGCTAACGAAAAACAACCTGTAACTTATCAATTTGACAGTATAACAAACTCTGCTTTGGCCACTGCCGATAACCAAAGTGTAATAAGTGTAATGCCAGCCGTCGAGTCGTTGCTTGAGCAAACTAGCCTTAAAGCAATGACTGCCAGTCAAATGACAGTATCGCCCTTTGATTTGCAAGGCGGACGTTATGGCAATTGGGTATTAATAGTTGATATCCAAGCGCTCAATAATGACAGCCAAAAACTCTGGCAGAATATCATTCAAGCATTATCGCTAAAATGTGAAACCAGCTCTTTTCCTATCTGCGCAGGTATGGATACCGCTGAGCTTGCTAATGCCAGTCTCGCAGGTTATATCTTTAAGATAGGGCGTAGTGAAGACATATCAGTAGCTGCATTAACTGCGTTGCCTGACGGCGTCACTCATCCCAACTTTGACAGCGTGCCAAGCTTAGAGGCAATGTTGACAGATAGCGCACTTAAACGTCAGCTGTGGGAGCAAATTTCTAACTAAATGTAAACGCTCGAAGCACTTAACAAGCAAAATTAACGTTTAACTTAAGCACGTCCTGTTAGTCTAAAACCCTTTCATTTCATATCTCATTATATTTAGGACTGTAATTATGACCACTACTAATAAACCCGCTCCGCATCGCGTGCCTAATTTTAGTGCAGGACCAGCGACTTTGCCAACCGAAGTACTATTGCGTGCGCAAGATGAATTACTCGACTGGCAAGGGCGTGGCGTATCAGTGATGGAGGTCAGTCATCGCAGTAAAGAGTATTTGGCGATTACCGAACAAGCGGAAGCTAAACTGCGCTCACTGATGGCTATTCCTGATAATTATAAAGTACTGTTTTTACAAGGCGGTGCTAGTTTACAGTTCTCAGCTATTCCGTTGAACTTACTTAATAGCGGACATGCTGATTATTTGACGACGGGCACTTGGTCGGCTAAGGCTATCAAAGAAGCGAAGCGCTATGAAAAGTTAGGTCTAGGTGAGACCAATGAAGTTGCGACAGGTAAAGAGAGTAATTTTACTGATGTTCCTGCGCAAAGCGAGTGGAATGTTAGTGAAGATGCCGCTTATTTTCATTATTGTGCCAACGAAACGATTCATGGGTTACAGATATTTGAGCCGCCACAAGTTGATGTACCGATTATCGTCGATATGTCCTCTTGCATCTTATCGCATCCGATTGATGTGTCTAAGTTTGGCATGATCTATGCTGGTGCACAAAAAAACATCGGTCCTGCAGGATTGGTCATTATTATTATTCGTGAAGACTTATTAGGGCAGGCGAGTGAATGGTGTCCGCTACTACTTAACTACGAGCATCAAGCTGAAAAAGAGTCGATGTCCAATACGCCAGCGACGTATTCTTGGTATCTAGCAGGATTGGTCTTTGATTGGTTAGAAGAGCAAGGCGGCGTCGAAGCGATCGGAAAAATCAATCAGCAAAAAGCAGCACTGCTATATGATGCCATTGATAATAGCGAGTTTTATAGTAATCCTGTCGCTCATAAATATCGTTCGATTATGAACGTACCGTTTACCTTAGCAGACAGCAACCTTGATAAAGTGTTCTTAGAAGAGTCAGAGAAGGCAGGATTGCTTAATTTAAAAGGTCACCGTGATGTTGGCGGTATGCGAGCCAGTATTTATAATGCGGTACCGCTTGAATGGGTACAGCAACTGGTTGACTTTATGATAGCGTTTGAAAAAAAATACGCTTAATAGATAGTACAGTCAGTTCAATATAAAAACGATACAGCAATATGCGCATACATTTTTTGCAGGCTCGACGCAGCGTAGATACAGCAAGCAAGAAACATTTGTATGCATATTGCGTTATATTCCAATGTATTTGTTTCATTGAGTATTTACTATATTTTTAAGCCAATACAAGACGTAGTTGCTAACATAGTTGTTGGCGACTGCGTTTTTTTTATTGCAGGGCAGAAGTTCAGAGGGTAATAGCGATTAATCGATCAATTATTATCTCAAGATATCCATCCTCGCAAATTATTAGGTTAAAAAAGCGAAGTTTGTTATGATAAATTTTGTGATATAGCTATGATTAAGACTATTATCAGATCAGCACAGGCTTAAATTCAGCGCACAAGGTTGTTATAACGTCCACTATGATACAAAAAGCTATGATAAAAAACATGTTATTAAGAACCGCTTTACTGAGCCTAGCTATCGGCTGGATACCAGTGAGCATAGCTGCGCCTATAACCGTTACTGCACTAGGTCACAACAGTACTGCACAATACATAAATGCGCCGTATATGCCTTATGCTAACCCTAAAGCGCCCATTGGCGGTACGCTATCGCTTGATGCACGCGGTACTTTTAATGCGGCTAATAAGTGGATGACGACTGGTGTGGCGATGATTGGTACTGACTATCTCTATGATACCTTGATGACCGGCTCACTGAATGAAGCTTTTACGATGTACCCGCAGCTGGCAAGTAAAGTGACTTATGATCCTGATGATGCCAGCTGGATTATTTATCATATCAATCCTGATGCACGGTTTTGGGATGGGTCACCCGTCACCAGTAGTGATGTAAAAGCGACTTATGAGGCACTATTAACTAAAGGACCGATGTTTATTCGCAGTTATTTAGGCGATATTAAAGAGGTTCAAATCGTTGATAAGCAGCAAGTAAAGTTCGTTTTTGCATCTGACGATAATAAAGAAATCCTATTAACGGTGGCACAGTTTCCGGTATTTGCGAAGTCCTCTATTGATGCCAGCTTTGAAAAAATCAGCCTAACGCCACTAATGGGTAGTGGACCTTATAAGTTAGGTCGAGTAGAGGCCGGACGTTCGGTTAGTTATGTGCGTGATCCCAACTATTGGGGTCGTTCGCTGATGGTCAATCGTGGTCGCTATAACTTCGATATGATTAAGTTTGTCTATTATCAGAGCGATGAGATTGCCTTTGAAGGCTTCAAGTCTGGCCAATATCGTTTTCGCCCCGAAAATAAAGCCTCTAACTGGGCAACGGGTTATAATTTCCCCGCAATAAAAGCAGGAATGATTATTAAAGAGTCGATAACCAGTCAGAACCCAGTGCCGATGCAAGGGCTGATTATGAATAACCGTCGGCCACTGTTTCAAGATATTCGCGTTCGCCAAGCGCTGAGTGCCGCTTATGATTTTGAATGGATGAATAAAACTTTATTCCATAATCAGTATGAGCGTTTGCAAAGCTTTTTTCATGGCTCAGAGTTGGCAGCAACCGGAACGCCATCAACCGCTGAAATGAAAGTCTTAACGCCCTTATTATCTGAGCTTGAGCCTATTCAACGTAAGGGTGTATTAGACAAGTGGCAGCTACCGACTAGTGATGGTGGCGGCTTTAATCGTCCGGCCTTATTAAAAGCGAGGCAATTATTGTTAGATGCAGGCTTTTATTATAAGGACATGCAACTGTATCAACCCGATGGCAAGCGGGCGCAAATTGAAATTCTAATGACAGGCGATACACTGAGTCGGGTACTGTTACCCTATATTCGCAATATCAAGCGCTTAGGGTTTGATGCAAAATTGCGCCAAGTCGATGGACCACAATATTACGAGCGTATGCGCAGCTATGATTACGATATGACGGTAGATGTGTTTGCGCAGAGTTTATCCCCTGGTGCAGAGCAAGCGGCATTTTGGGGTAGTCAGGCGGCTGATGAGGCTGGAAATAATAATACGATTGGCATTAAAAATGCTGCGATTGATAAGGTGATCAAAGCGCTAGGTGATGCTGAAAGCCGTGATGAGATTATCCTATACACTCAGGTACTCGATCGCCTGCTACGTGCTGGTTATTATCTCGTGCCGTTATATGGCAAATCAGGGACTAACGTGGCCTATTGGAATCAGTATCGCCACGCTAAAACATTACCAACCAACGCTGTGGGTATTGACTATTGGTGGGTTGATAAAGCAGCAGAGGCACAGGTAGATAAATATCTAGGACGCTAGCATAAAGCGTTATTAGTATTTTTTTTACCTACAGATGCTAAGCCTACAGTTTTAGGCTAAATAAAAATATTTAAATGCTACTATAGAAAATGACGATAGATTTTAATAATAAGGGTTCACTATGAGTATTCAAATTCATCCCATTAAAGCGTTCAATGACAACTATATCTGGACACTGATCAATAAAAATAATAAACAAGCGATTGTGATTGACCCCGGACAAGCAGAACCAGTAATCGAATATATGAAGGCGCATGATCTTGAGATGACCTCGATTTGGACGACTCACCATCATCATGATCATATCGGCGGCGTCATGGAGCTGCAAGAATATTTTCCGATGACCCATCTTGTTGCGCATAGCGAGCATAATGTTGAGGAAGATCAAACCGTCAAAGATGGTAGCACGGTAAGTGCTTGGGGCTATTCAGCACAAGTATGGGATATATCAGGGCACACCGCCAGTCACATCGCTTATATCTTTGATGTTGATGGTCGTAAGCATTGCTTTTGTGGAGATACTTTATTTAGTGGCGGCTGTGGTCGGGTATTTACGGGTACTATTAAGCAGCTTTATGACAGCTTTGAGCGGATTAATGATTTACCTATCGAGACCCTGTTATACCCAGCGCATGAATATACTGCCAATAACTTGCGTTTTGGTTTATCTATTGAACCCGACAACGTGGCAATGCAACAAGCGTTGAGACAGGCTGAAGAGCAAACAGCGCAGGGTATCTGTACATTGCCGGTCACTTTAGAGCACGAACGCGCTGTTAATGTATTTTTACGTGTTAAAGAAGCTAGCGTAATAGCAGGCGTGAAAGCCAAAATGGATATCGAAGATGATCGGCCTTTAACGGTGTTTGCAGCGTTACGTCAGCTCAAAAATAACTTTTAAGAGTGTTAATTCTGAGTCTTCTGCCCATTTTTCAATTTTCTATTCTCTCTGTCCGTTAGGAATTCGCCATTATGGGTCGTTATATCTTAAAAAGGTTGTTGTTGATATTGCCGACGCTGTTTTTGATATTATTGGCGAACTTCGTGATAGTACAGGCGGCTCCCGGCGGTCCGGTTGAGCAGCAGTTGGCACTGATTGAACAAGGCGCTAAAGATAATGCCCTTAATGGCAGTGTTGGGGCAGGTAGCTCAGGTAGCAATAATAGTACTTACCAAGGGACACGTGGTCTATCAGCAGAAATGGTTGATGCTATCAATGCGCAATATGGCTTTGATAAACCCGCACCAGAGCGCTTTTGGATCATGCTCAAGAGTTACGCACGTTTAGACTTTGGCGAGTCGTTCTTTAAAGGTCAATCAGTGACTGAGTTGATCGTAGAAAAACTACCCGTCTCTATCTCGCTTGGATTATGGAGTACGTTGCTAATCTATTTGATTGCTATTCCGCTCGGTGTCTACAAAGCCATGCATCATGGCTCAGGTATCGACAAAGCGACCGCCATGTTGCTAGCTATAGGACATGCGATACCTGTATTTGTATTTGCGGTCATTTTGCTGGTCTTTTTTGCCGGTGGGAGTTATTGGAATATCTTTCCGCTGCAAGGGTTGACCTCAGAGAATTTTGATCAGTTAAGTCTACTTGGCAAGATTAAAGATTACTTTTGGCATTTAGCACTGCCCCTATTAGCCAGTACCGTTGGCGGCTTTGCAGGCTTGACTTATTTGACTAAATTTAGCTTTTTAGAAGAATTAGGCAAGCAATATGTGCTTACCGCACGGGCGAAAGGTCTAGGTGAGCGCCAAGTTCTCTATGGACATGTCTTTCGTAATGCGATGCTCATTATCATCGCTGGAATTCCAGCGGCTATCGTTGGTATTTTCTTTGCGGGTAACTTTTTGATCGAGATTATTTTTAAGCTAGATGGACTAGGATTGCTCGGCTTCGAAGCGATTCAGCAACGCGATTATCCAGTAATATTTGGCACATTATTTATCTTTACCTTATTAGGTCTGCTATTACAGTTAATTAGTGATTTGAGTTATCACTTGATTGATCCTCGTATTGATTTTGAGGGGCGCTAATGTCGAATTCTAATACGCCTCTCAGCAACGAAGCCATTGATAACAATGTTAAGTCATCAAAGAACAATCCACCCAATGCTCATTCAGCTCAGCAAAAAAAAAGGCGCTTAAATCCTGTCTGGCAGGCACGGCTTAATCGTTTCCGTAGCAATCGTTTGGGTGTCATATCTCTCATTATTTTTACGCTAGTCTTTATCATTTGTATGGCAGTCAATGTCATTGCTAATGACAAACCTCTACTGGTTCATTATGACGGAAGCTATTATGTCCCAGTGCTAAAGGCTTATCCCGAAACCACGTTTGGCGGCATATTTGAGACCGAAGCGAATTACAAAGACCCTGCGGTAAAAGCGTTAATCAATGCGCAGGGTTACTATGTGATGCCGCTCGTCCCGTTCGCCGATCAAACGCCGAATGTTGAGTTGGGTGTTCCTTATCCGGCAGCGCCCAACAGTCAGAATTGGCTAGGTACTGATGATCAGGGACGCGATGTGTTAGCGCGAATACTTTATGGGTTGCGCGTGTCATTGCTGTTTGGACTGGCGCTCACCTTGGCTGGTGCACTGATTGGGATTATTGTCGGTGCGGTTCAAGGCTACTATGGGGGCTGGGTTGATTTGGCAGGGCAACGATTTATGGAAGTCTGGGGCGGGATGCCGCAGCTGTTTATGATTATTATTTTGGTCAGCCTGTTCAGCCCTAGTATCACTGTACTATTTGCACTGATGCTATTATTTGGTTGGATGGGACTGGTTGGCTTAGTACGTGCAGAATTCTTACGGGCAAGAAATTTTGATTATGTGCGTGCAGCACGGAATTTAGGTGTTGCAGAC
>JBBSUA010000067.1:0-8232 GCA_038235315.1 Pseudomonadales bacterium
CACCTGATCCCTTCTCGAACTCAGAAGTGAAACATCATCGCGCCAATGGTAGTGTGGCTCCGGCCATGTGAGAGTAGGTCATCGTCAGCTCTCTATTCCTCAAAACCCCCTTACGCAAAAGCGTGAGGGGGTTTTGTTTGCGTGGGGTTTGGTGGTCTACATAACGTAACAGTCAAATGTTGTTGATATATAGAAATATCGTTAGAATGGTTATGGATCTTTTTGATTATAAAGTGAAATATTAATTTAAAGATCTTACACAATAATATAAATCAAGTAAATATAGATAAGGATATCTCTATGACTATTGCTAAGAATATTGAAATAAGCAGCACTTCTGAAACTAGCTTTGAACACGCCGTCCAAGAGGGTGTGGCACGCATATCAAAGACAGTTAACAATGTCCAAGGTGCATGGATTAAAGAGCAGAAAGTAGGTATTGCTGATGGTAAGATTAATAAGTATCATGTCATTATGATAGTCAGTTTCGTAATCAATGATGATTCTGATCTAAGCTAGTTATTGATCATCTGACCAATAAAAAAGACTGCTAATGCAGTCTTTTTTTTATGCATAGCTGACTAGGACCTTAAACTGTAATAGGACGACAATGCTATGTTAACTATTCTAGTAAAAGTATCTTATACCAGCAGTACTTAATGTATCGATATTGCTTTTCATTGACTATATTGTCATGAATATATGGGTCAGGAGGTGTCGCTAAGCTATTAAACTCGATTTCTTCGCTTTTCTAAAAGTAAATAAGTAGAAAAATTGTGATAATCTAACAGCTATAACTGTTAAAGAGAATCATATGACTACCTCAAAAGTAACTTATCAAGGCGATCTACGTACTACTACTATCCATTTACAATCAAAAAATGAAATCATTACTGATGCACCGATAGATAATCATGGTAAAGGAGAAGCCTTTTCACCAACTGATTTATTAGCGACGAGTCTTGCAAACTGTATGCTAACTATTATTGGTATCAAAGCCGCTGAAATGGATATAGACATTACGGGCACTACTGCTGAAGTCACTAAAATTATGGCTGCTGATCCAAGACGAGTTAGCGAAGTGCATATCATCATGACCTTTAATAAGGTGCTTGATGATAAAACACAGAAAATATTCTATAACACTGCGCTAACTTGCCCTGTTGCTAGAAGTATTCATCCAGACATTACTCAGAACGTCACTTTTAGGTGTACAAAACCGCTTTGATAAGGTAATCACTATGATTGCTAAAACGCTACTTATTGTTGCCCACTCGCCATCATCAAATACTAAGAAGCTAGCGCAAGCCGCTTTCAACGGTGCTAATCATGCTGATATCGATATCAAAGTAGTGCTCAAGTCGCCACAAGATACCCAGCCTGAGGATGTGCTGGCAGCTGATGCCTTGTTGTTAGGCACTACAGAGAACTTGGCTTATATGGCAGGGTTGACTAAAGACTTTTTTGATCGCTGTTATTATCCAGTCTTAGAGCAAAAGCAGGGCATGCCTTTTGCGATATATATTCGTGCAGGTCAGGATGGTACAGGTACTAAACGCGCGATGCAGACTATCATTACTGGTTTACGCTGGAACTATGTGCAAGAAGCGCTAATTTTGCAGGGCGAATGGCAGGATGGATTCGCTGAGCAAGTGGAAGAGCTAGCCATGACGCTTGCAGCTGGTGTAGAAGCAGGTATTTATTAGCAAAGTATTTATTGAAGTAAGTTAATAGCAGAGGTAAATGTGAACAAGGAAAACTTAAGTAATACTGAAATTAATATCTCAGGAAATTTACCATTCTCGCGAGCTTGCGAAAACAATAAGCAGGCTATTTTAGACGTTCTACAAAAAGAGCTGATCGCTTCTACACAAGTATTAGAAGTAGGATCAGGAACGGGTCAACACAGCGTCTATTTTGCCCCAAACTTAGTCCATCTACAGTGGCAGACCAGCGATGTATCAGCCAATCATTATGCGATAAGCTCATGGCATATTGCTTATCCTGCGCCGAACCTGCATGCCCCTTTAGCCTTTGATTTGTTACGTGATGCTTTGCCTAGTAGTCCTACTGCTAATACACCTTATGATGCGGTATTTACTGCCAATACTTTACATATCATAGCGTGGTCGTTGGTAGAAAAATTGTTTGAGTTAGTAGGTGATGCATTACCTATCGAGGGCAAGCTCATCGTTTATGGGCCGTTTAATGAAAACGGACATTACACTAGTGAAGGTAATCGTCAGTTTGACGTTATGTTACGTCAAGGAAATCCCGATAGCGGTATTCGTGATAGAGAAGATATCGTGAATTTAGCAAAGCTGCACTCTCTTATCATAACGGCTACATATCCTATGCCAGCCAATAATCAACTGCTAGTATTCCAAAAACATTAGTTTTCTGAATATTGAAACTCTGAATCAAAAAGTGATCTCTCATCTCAAACAACGTTAATGCTGAGTTAAGGGATCACTTTATTTAAAAGTGATCTTTTATTATATTTTAAGAAAACTATTTATACGCTTCTGCCAAAAAGTCCATGTAACGTTTCCAAGAGCGTTTGTCAGCACGAGCGTCATAGCGATCGCTATCAAACACACTAAAAGCGTGTCGTGCACCACTATAAGTAATCATTTCATGAGGTACTTTTGCCGCTTCTAAGGTTTTGCCAAGCGTAGTAAACGTATCAAGAGGCACGGCCTCGTCTGCTGAACCATGAAAAACTAAGATCTCTCCAGTCGTATTATCATAATTCTGACCTGCTGGGATATCAAACGCACCATGAAAAGGTACAAATGCTTTTTGCGGGAAACCCGCACGTGCTAATTCCAATGCGACTGTACCGCCAAAACAATAGCCCATCGTCACGCCTTCTTTTACATTATTACCTTGCTGTTGTCCGACATTTAATGCTCCTGTAAGCAAGCGACGCATCTTATTACGGTCGTCATATAATGCTCCTGTGAGCCGTTTTTTATCTTCCATAGTAGTCGGGCGAATACCAGCACCAAACATATCAGCTGCTAATACATTATAGCCTTCAGTCGCTAGCATATCGGCACGCTTACGCTCATAGTCAGTGACCCCGTCCCAATCATGAATTAATAATATAAATGGTGCATTAGGCTTGTCTGCTTGCGCGTAATAGCCTTCATAGGTCTGATTGTCTACGGTATAAGTGATGTTTTTGGTGGTGATAGCCGCTGCGGTTTGACTTACCATAAAGGTCAGTAGACCTAAAGAAGTTGCAATAATGAAAGAGGGAAAGAAGTTTACAGTGGAGTCGGTTGAAGTAGATAACATAGGTAGCCTCATTTATTTAGTTCAGAAGGTAAACGCTTTGCTTGGTACTAGGGTCTATTATTAGCATAATTTTAAAAATTATTAATCATTTATCGTGAAGAAAAACTACACTTTTTAAGTTAATTATTAATAATAGCATTAGTCATAAAAGATGAGTAAGCATTTTTGTAGTATGCAAACTTTTACTAAACATCAACAGGGATAGTCATGAGTCAGTTATGTTTTTTGAGTAATATTGTTTGACGCTCTTTTTTAGAGTTTACTTTTTATCACTAGCTAGGATGGATAATGAAAAATAATATTGATTATACTGACCCCGCCAAAGACATGAACCCGACCCGTGGCACTGGTGGCGAAACCCATCAGCGTGCAAGCGATGACACCAAAGCCTTAACTACCCAACAAGGTGTCGTTATCGCTGACAATCAAAATTCTTTAAAAGCTGGCGTACGTGGTCCGACTTTACTAGAGGATTTTGTACTGCGCGAAAAAATTAATCATTTTGATCATGAGCGTATTCCTGAGCGCGTTGTCCATGCACGTGGTAGTGCAGCTCATGGTTACTTTGAGCTGACCGAATCGTTAGATAAATATACGACTGCCAAGATATTGACTGAGACCGGTAAACAGACGCCTCTATTTACGCGTTTCTCTACGGTTGCGGGTAATAAAGGCTCAAAAGATACTCCGCGTGATGTTCGTGGTTTTGCGGTAAAGGTGTATACCGAAGAGGGTAACTGGGATATCGTTGGTAATAATATGCCAATATTCTTTATTCAAGATGCAATGAAGTTTCCAGATTTAGTGCATGCGGTAAAGCCTGAGCCTGATCGTGGGTTCCCGCAAGCGGCCTCTGCCCACGATACCTTTTGGGACTTTGTGTCTCTAAGCCCAGAAACTATGCACAACGTAATCTGGTTGATGAGTGATCGTGGTCTACCGCGTAGCTTACGAATGATGGAAGGTTTTGGTATTCATAGTTATCGCTTGATCGATAAAGACGGTAAAAGTACCTTTGTACGTTTTCATTGGAAACCAGTACTTGGTGTGCAGTCAACGACTTGGGATGAAGCGGTAAAAATATCTGGTGCTGATCCTGATTATCATCGTCGTGACTTGTTTGAGTCGATTGACAATGAGATGTATCCAGAGTGGGAGTTTGGGGTTCAACTCTTTACTGAGGAGGAGGCTAATGAGTTTCCGTTTGATCATTTAGATGCGACTAAACTAATTCCAGAAGAAATGGTACCCGTTAAAATTGTCGGTAAAATGGTATTGAATCGCAATGTAGATAACTTCTTTGCTGAAACGGAACAAGTTGCGTACTGCTTATCACATGTGCCACCTGGTATCGACTTCAGTAATGATCCACTGTTACAAGGTCGTCTGTTTAGTTATCTGGATACGCAGTTGTCTCGTCTTGGCTCACCAAATTTTGCTCAGATTCCGATCAACGCGCCAAAATGTCCGTTTGCAAACAATCAGCAAGATGGTCATATGCAGATGCAAGTGCCTAAAACTCGCGTTCTGTATGAGCCACAAAGCTTAGATCCAACGCGCCCGCGTGAAAGTATCAAAAAAGGCTTTGAGTCGTTCCATGAAAAAATAGACGATGGCGTCAAAGGTCGTGTACGTGCTGAGAGCTTTGCTGATCATTACAGTCAGCCACGTATGTTTTATCGTAGTCAGACTGCAGTAGAACAAGCGCACATCGCCTCGGCTTATGCGTTTGAGCTAGGTAAAGTAGATACTGCTCATGTACGTGCGCGTACTTTGAGTCATCTACTCAATATTGATGAAGATTTAGCGAATCGTGTAGCGACAGCGCTGGGTATGAAATTGCCTGAAGCGGCTGATACTGCAGCACCAGTGCAAGATATGGCAACCTCTAAAGCAGTTCAAACAGTGGGTCTTAGCCCAAAAACGCTACAAGGTCGCCTGATTGGTATTTTAGTTGCTGAAGGCTCGAGCCGCAGCGAAGTTGAGAAGTTCGAAAAAGCGGCTATCGCTGCTGGTGCTAGCGTCAAGATCGTCGCGCCTACTAAAGAAGTAACTTTAGATGATGGCACGCATATCCAAACTGACGAGCGTTTGGCTGGTGCTCCTTCAGTAATTTTTGACGGTATTGTAAGCATCATCATGCATCCACCAGCCAAAAAGCTGGCCAAAGACAGCGCCGCATTAGACTGGTTTAATGATGCTTATGCACATTGCAAAGCTATTGCTTATTGCCCTGCAACTGAAGAGCATATCTTGAGCAAGCTACCTATTGAAAAAGATGCCTTTGTAACGCCGCTTGATGATGTTGATAGCTTTATTGAAAATGCTAAATCACGCTTGTGGGAACGTGAGCCAAAGGTTCGTGATTTGGCCTAATATTTAACTGTCCATTTTAACTTTTACTAACTAAACCTAGCCTAAGTGCTAGGTTTTCTACTGTATAAACATTTAACTCAAAAGCACAGTTTTCAGCAGTGTCATAGAAAAATAAACACAAGCGTTCACTGAAGATCACTTATGAAATAAATCTAAGCGTTATAATGATAACTGTATTGACTGGTCAAATGAGACAGTCATCATTATAAACAAAGACGAGTGATAGATATTTTCTGTATTTTTTAAGAGTCACTATAAGCGGATTAAAGCATTATAGTAGATTAAGGGTTGTCATGAATTTAATAGATATCGTTGCAATAGAAGGATATATTCAGACCACTTACATGGCTGTCTATTCTGACAAATTATTACTGCTTGATTCAGGATGTAGAAGTGATGTCGATAAGATTTTGACATACATTACAGATGTTTTAAAGCGTCCAGTTGAGCAGCTGAAAGTGGTGATGGTCACACATATGCATCCTGATCATGCTGGCGGTGCTCAGCTATTAAAACAAAAAACAGGCTGCCAGATAGTCACTGGAAAATTTGAAAAACCTTGGTATTACGGTATCTCAGGTAGAGTTGCCCATTTGAACGATTTGGGATTAACTTATTATGTCGCCAGCCGACAAGGAAAGTCAGTCACTAACGTTTGGTATAATCCTATTTTGAAAGCTGATATCAAGCTCAAAGATGGTGATTTTGTGCCAGGTTTTGAAGACTGGACAGTGTTAGAGACGCCAGGTCATACTGATCATGACTTAACATTGTGGCATGCACAAACTGAGCAGGCTTACACAGCAGATCTTATATTAATTATCAGAGATAAGTTTGTGTCGCCATATCTAATTACCTTACCTGATGCTTATCGCGCTTCTTTAAATAAGGTTAAAACGCTACAGCCAAAGATTTTATTGCTAGCACATGACAAAAGAGCCAAAATCTGTAATAAGGACTTTGATCGTCTGATAGAGCGAACACCGAATAAACCCCGTGAGACTTCATTAAGAAATATTCTAATGACTGCTGTTTTGAAGCTTAGGTTTGCTCGTAAGAAAGTCAATACACCTTAATTGACGATCAGTCATATGATGAATTTATAACATAATAAAAAGCCCGATAGCTAATTTAGCTATCGGGCTTTTGCTAAGCTTAATACTGAAAATGGTGGGCCGACCGCGACTCGAACGCGGGACCAATTGATTAAAAGTCAACTGCTCTACCAACTGAGCTATCGGCCCTGAAGAGCGCATAAAAAAAGCACTGCTTTTTTAGCTCTGCAAGTGAAATTTACTTAAAGGTAAATTTATTAAAACTAGACATCGAAAAAAATGTCTTTAAACCTATCAAGCTAATACCGAGTAGGGCAAAATACTTAACAAGTGTACTACTGAAAATGGTGGGCCGACCGCGACTCGAACGCGGGACCAATTGATTAAAAGTCAACTGCTCTACCAACTGAGCTATCGGCCCTTGAGCGAGGATACAACGAAGCACTGCTTCGTCCGAGCGCAAGAGAATTTTCTTATCCGAAAATTCTAAACAACTCGATATCAACACCAAGGTATTGCAAAAGAAAACGCTTTAAATAAGATTTTCTAATTCACATCAGGATAATTTCTATCCCTAAACGTGAGAGCACATTATATATATTCTCCTGATAATTACAACCCTAAGCGGCCAAAAAGATGTAGATTTTAGCGAAAAACCGCGATTTTTCAGTATTTACTAGCTAAGTATGATTTATAGTTTGGTAATTACTGATTATAGTATTAATAAACCTCTCTTTAATCTCTAGACAGAGCTTCAACAGGATCAAGTTTGGCAGCATTACGTGCGGGCAAGAATCCGAAAATTATTCCGATAAGAGTTGAGCAAACAAAAGCAGCAATAATAGAGGTTGGTGAATAAATCACTTTAAAACTGTCACCGCCAACCCGATTAATCACTTCACCAATGGCAAATGCCAGTCCAATACCTAGTAAACCCCCTAAAATACAAACCAACACGGCTTCGATCAGAAATTGTTGCATGATGTCGTTTTGGCGCGCGCCTACTGCCATGCGTACCCCAATTTCATTAGTACGTTCAGTGACCGATACCAGCATAATATTCATCACACCGATACCCCCAACGATTAAAGAAATAATAGCTATAGACGATATCAGCAAAGTCAGAGCGGTTGTCGTTGATTCAATAGTTTCGCGGATAGAGTCTGAGTTGCGTATGCGAAAGTCATCGACACCATGACGACCTTCAATTAAGGTAGAAATAGCAGATTCAGCGCCTGAGGATGAAATGTTATCGCCGATGAGGGCTACAAATCTCTCGATATAAGGACTGCCTTTGATACGCGACATCATCGTGGTATAAGGAATATAAAGAGTAGGTGTGTGGATGTTCATGCCTCAACGACCATCATTGGGTTCGATCACACCAATCACGAGCCCAGGAACACTACAGATAATCAGTACTTCACCAATAGGGTTTTGATTATCAGGGAAAAAGGTCTGTTTGGCACTATCATCAATAATAACGTCTTGGGTTCGG
>JBBSUA010000068.1:0-8198 GCA_038235315.1 Pseudomonadales bacterium
TAGGCCGGTTAGGTTAAAGCTGTCTCGTTCTTCTGATGAGAAGGCGCTGCCTTTGTTTAACAGGGAGGTTTCTAGTAGTGCAGGTCCTGCGAAGGGAATATATAAGGGGCGTTTGTTTGACATAGTGAGGTCTTCTTTGTAAGGGTGTTTAGTAGTGCAAGGGTATTGGTTTAGATGTTTGGTGCTGTATCAGAGACGTCGAAAAAAGCATAAAGTCTGGCTTATTTATGCTTATGCTTATGCTTATATTTATAGTCGTGATGCCAGTGAGATTACGGCTTATGTTTAGGCAAACGTAGTTTAGCCACGGCAAGAACGCTAAGAGTTCGTCTTAAACCGCTTAGTGTCAATTATAAAGAACCGCCAAATAAACTTATTATTTGGCGGTTCTACAACATAGTGGTTAGTCTCATACTTATAACGAGATTTGCTGGGCTTCACCTTTCTCAACAGCGAGTTTGGCAGCAACTGATGCGATCGCTAGATCTTGCAAGCCAACACCTGTGCCATCAAAAATTGTAATCTCATCATCAGAGGTACGACCGGCATGTTTACCATTGATCACATCACCGATCGTGATGATAGAATCTTCAGTGATTGCGCCAGAAGCAATGGCATGCTGTGCTTCACCGATAGTGATCGATTGCGCGACTTCATCAGTAAATACAGTGGCAGCTGATATCAGAGCAGCATCAACTTCTTGCTTACCTTTAGTGTCTGTGCCCATACAGGCGATATGCGTACCGGGTTTGACCCACTCTTTCATAAGCAGTGGCTCAAACGCTGAAGTAATAGTAATGATTACATCAGCCTCGCTACATAACTGTTCGCGCTCAACGGCTTCAAATGGTACGCCTAATTCTTCAGCGACTGCTTGTAAATTCTTAAGACGATCTTTGTTCTTATTCCAAGCGACTACTTTTTCAAAATTGCGTTGCTCAAGAGCGGCACGTAGCTGAAAAGTAGACTGATGACCGGCGCCAACCATACCCAGCACTTTACTGTCTTTGCGTGCTAGATGAGCGATTGACACGGCAGATGCTGCGGCAGTGCGTACGGCAGTCAAGTAGTTACCGCCGACTAGCGCACGTAACTTACCATTATCCGGATCAAACAAAAAAATCGTTGATTGGTGATTAGTCAAGCCTTTAGCCGCATTACCCGGCCAGTAGCCTCCTGATTTGAGACCTAAGGCTTTACCCGCACGATCAAAACCTGATTTAAAGCCATACAACGCATCAGCATAGCCAATCGCTTCCCGGATAACGGGGAAGTTATAAGCATCACCCTGCGACATTGCTGCAAAAACATCTTCAACAGCGCTAAACGCAGAAGCCCGATCAATCACAGACTTACAAGCGTCTTCTGATACGATCAACAGACCGCCCTTATTATTAATATTGTTTTCTTCACTCATTGTACATTCCTTTTTAATACATGACTCTTAACTTGTTATAGGCTGTGAGCTACAGCTACAGCCTATAACAGCTCGCTACAAAAACGATGATAGTTTTGAGTGCGGCGTTTGTTAGTACATTTTACCGCGTGCAGATACTGGCCATACGGTCTCGACTTTACCTTTACGGACACCAACATAAAAATCATGAACGTTACAAGTTGGATCACAATGACCCGGTACTAGCTTAAGTTTTTCATTCACTTTAAGGACGCCATTAGGATCGCTGACCACACCATGCTCATCCGAGCATTTAACATACTCAACGTCGTCACGACCGTAGATAAAGGGTAAGCCACTATCGACTGATTGAGCTTTTAGACCCGCATCGACAATCGCTTTGTCGGCTTTCGCGTGGCTCATAACAGAGGTTAGTAGAAATAATGCATTTTCCCACTCATTTTCATCAATACGCTTACCGTCTTCGTCTAAAATACGACCGTAATCGGCATCCATAAACGCGTAAGAACCACATTGTAATTCGTTGAAAACGCCTGAATTGCTTTCAAAGTAGTAACTACCTGTACCACCACCTGAGACGAATTCTGGTTTGAGACCGATCTCTGTTAGCGCATCGACTGCGTCTTTTACTTGATCGATAGCCACTTGGGTCTTAGCTTTACGATCACTAAAGCTGTCCATATGCTGCATCGCACCTTGATAGGCTTGAATACCAGTGAAATGGATGTTGTCCGCAGCATCAATCGCTTTGGCAATCTCTACCACAGCTTCTGTCGTCGTCACACCACAACGTCCAGCGCCGCAATCGATTTCGATATAACAATTCAGTTCAGTACCTGCTTTAGTTGCAGCAGCTGATAGCTCAGCAACGTTATCGATATCATCGACACATACCGTGATGATTGATCCCATCTTAGGCAAGTTAGCTAAACGCTCAAGCTTGGCAGGCTCACGTACTTGGTTTGATACCAGCACATCCTTGATGCCACCACGAACAAATACTTCCGCTTCAGATACTTTTTGACAGCAAACGCCGATAGCGCCGCCCATCTCTTCTTGTAGTTTTTGCACATCAACTGATTTGTGCATTTTACCGTGACTACGGTGACGCATATTATGCGCTTTCGCATAGTCGCCCATTTTTTTGACGTTACGCTCAAGAGCGTCTAAGTCTAATATCAAACAAGGGGTTTGAATATCGGACTCACTCATACCAACAGCGGCGGGTACGTTATAGCCTACTTCTAATTCAGTTGTTACTGTCATTTTAATTCTTCCATGTTGTTAGTTAGTTTTATGAAAAGCAGTTTAAACTTGCGCATTACTTGCGCTTAGTTAACGCTTAATTTGTGATTAGTCACTGATACTGAGTTACCGATAGTTAATTGCTACTACTTAATTGCTACTACTTAATTCCAAGGCAACTTATCAAGATCGACGTTGCCACCGGTAATAATGACACCGACGCGTTTTCCTGCAAATACGTCTTTGTTTTTTAGAATAACGGCGAGCGGTACGGCACAACTTGGCTCAATAACGATTTTCATATGCGTCCAAGTCAGCTTCATCGCTGCAATGATTTCTTCTTCAGTCGCGGTCAAAATATCAGTCACGTAGTTGCTGACAAAATGCCACGTTAAATCTTTAAGGGGTACTTTTAAACCATCAGCGATGGTATCAGGCGCATCATCAGCGATGATATGACCGGCTTTAAATGAGCGCGCAGCATCATCTGCGTTTACTGGCTCTGCTGCGTATATTTTTACGTCAGGGGCTAAGTTCGATAGCGTTAGGCAAGTACCTGAAATCATACCGCCGCCACCGATTGGTGCCACAACAATGTCAGGTTTTACACCACTCTCTTGCATTTGCTCTAAGAACTCACGTGAGCAAGTCGCTTGTCCAGCGATTACGCGTGGATCATTGTACGGATGAACGAAGTCGCCACCAGTTTCTGCTTGAACTTTAGCAAACACCTCTTCACGTGAAGTGGTTGATGGCTGACACTCAGTAATAATACCGCCATAACCACGTACTGCCGCTTTTTTAGCTTCTGGAGCACTATACGGCATGACGACATTACACGGTACGCCCCGACGTCCAGCGGCATAAGATAAAGACAGCGCATGGTTGCCTGAGCTGTGTGTGCACACGCCATTTTTTGCTTCTTCATCCGTCAAACCAAAGACTGCATTTGAGGCACCACGTACTTTAAAAGCGCCCGCTTTTTGAAAGTTCTCACATTTGAAAAACATCTCACAACCAGCCATTTCGTTCAAAAACTGCGACGTCAAGACAGGTGTGCGATGAATGTAGGGCTTAATACGCTCATGCGCCTCAAGCATATCGTCTAGGGTTGGAATCGTTAATCCATCTTCATTGGTGATCATAAAAGACACTCCTTATCAATTTTTATTTATTGGCATATTCATCTAATAGCTACGCTAAACGGAATGACTCTGCGATATTGAGCACTATTGACTATCGTATATACCAAATATTTTTGGCATAACAGAGCACAAATAAAGGTATATTTGCGAAATCAAATGCACAATGATTGAGCCAGCGCGTTTATTGCACAGCATAGTCTGTTTGGTTTATTAGTAGGGTCAGGCACGAAAACTGGACATTGCAGGGTTTTGATTGACATCTTTGTAAGCTTGTATAAAGGTTATACAAGAATTGGATAGATAGGATGTCGATCAGATTTCAAGCAAGAGTCTTCCTGACTCATACGATTTTACTTATTGTGTTTTGAATATTTAAAAATTAACCATGTCAAAAGAAAGGAGTTGCAGGTGATTTATCACTTTACTACTTACTGCGTTCTTTTTATGGTGTTTCTTGCGGTAACGATTTTTACGAAGGATAAACTAAGAGGTTTTGGTTGAAAAAGTGTAGATACTCATCAACTGATGAAAATATAGCATTAATAGTAAGTTGTAACAAGGTAATTTTAAATAACCCTTCTATAGCTAGAGCGTGTCTTCAATCTGAACGAAAGCGATTAAAAGTGTATCGACTATATCTATCTTACTTATTATAAGCTTAATCTCACGATCTAAACAGATATAACCACATTCAAATGTTGTCGAAATCACCCTATTAAATAATAAAATCTATATTAATAAAAGGCTACGTGTGAATGGTCGCCATGCACTTACTGAGAGCATAAACTACAAGCTCTTTAGTATTGAATCAGTGCTGGCTTTGTGGTGACGACGATATTTGATGTCATGCTCTTTTTTAACTCGCCTGACCATCTATAAGCCAACCTCATGGTTCTACTCTATCAGATTCGCATGTCATTGAGCAAAACCATGAATTTTGGGTAGCGTCTAAAACTGAAAATTAACTACATTTATGAAATCGCTGTCATCTCAGTGATGATAAACTCATCGACCATCCCATCTGTTACTTTTACATAGTTTTGAAAATGAGAACTTTGCACATGCTGCTGTAAAAGCTCGTTACTTTCCCAAATCTCATAAACGGTAAAACTGGTCACATTCGCATTGTCTTGATGCAAGATATATTGAATACAACCTTGATCTGATTGTGATGCTGCGGTTAGTTTCAGCAGCTCAGATTTAACCTGCTCGACATACTCAGGTTTCACTTTAATAGTAGCAACGATGGTCAGTGGTTTGTTTGCTTGCGTGTTCATTAACTGCTCCTACATTCAAGTATGGGGATTAATTCAGAGGGTATAAAACATTTATTTTTAAGGAGTTATACAGGCCAGCCTTCTAGTACAACCTTACCATGCGCTTGGCGGTTTTCTAACATTTGGTGCGCGCTACGCAGATGCTCAGCCGTTATCGTGCCAAGATGATGGGCAATGGTGGTTTTAATCTCGCCAGCATCAATCATTTTTGCCACATCTGTCAATAAATGATGCTGTTCAATCATGTCAGGCGTTTGGAACATTGAGCGGGCAAACATGAATTCCCAGTGTAAACTTAAGCTTTTCATTTTAAGCGGTATGACGTCTAATGCTGCTGGATCATCAATAAGTCCAAGCTTTCCTTGTGGCTTTAAGCACTTAATAATCTCTTTATAATGCTCTTCGGTATTATTGAGACTCACGACGTAATCTACTTCAGTAATACCAGTCGTTTGCAGCTCATCATATAAAGGATTATGGTGATTAATCACATGATCTGCACCCAAGTCTTTTAGCCATTGTATGCTCTCATCTCTTGAAGCTGTGCCGATAATAGTAGCCGATGTTCGTGCCTTTAATAGTTGCGTCAATATTGAGCCCACACCGCCTGCTGCACCAATGACCAGCACCGATATCTCTTTTGCATCAGCACTATTGCCACTTGCAACATCATCAGCGCCCGCAACGTTTTTAGAGACAGGCACTTGCAAGCGGTCAAACAACATCTCCCAAGCAGTAATGGTTGTCAGTGGTAATGCAGCCGCTTCAGCAAATGACAAGGAAGCTGGCATGTGTCCAACGATACGCTCATCGACCAACTGGTACTCAGCATTACTACCTGAGCGGGTCAAGTCGCCTGCGTAATAAACTCGATCCCCAATTGAAAATAGACTGACTTCATCACCAACAGCCGTCACAATGCCAGCAGCATCCCAACCAATCACGGCATACTCACCTTCTGGTGCAGGACGTGCTTTACGAATTTTATAATCTACCGGATTGACTGATATAGCTTTGACCTCTACCACTATATCGTGACCCGAGGGAGTCGGTTTAGTGAGAGTGATATCCTGTAATGACTGCTCATTATCGATAGGCAAGTTATCTTGGTAACCGATAGCTTTTATAGTCTGCATAATAGTATTTCCTGTGTTAAATCAGATGATTTTTAATGTGTTTTTTTAGTGATGTAGCCAACATGTGCCAGTCTGACAAGACGCTTCGTCATAGCGCCTATTGTAATGAGAGTATGATCAGGCAAACGATAGCCATAGCCAAAAACACTTTCAATATTATTTTTAAAACAGCTGATTAGCTAAGAGCTTATTCGTTATATTTGAGATAATAAAGACAGTTGACTGAACCCAGATTATTTAAGCATGATAACAAATAAAACATTGTGAAGAATTTACAGGACTTACGCATTTTTATAGAAACAGTGCGGATGGACAATTTATCTACCTTTGACCGCCTTATAGATCTCTCGCCGGTGGTCGTAATTACCTCTATCAAACGCTTAAAGCGCGAGATTAATACCGCACGATTTATCTGCTAAACGCACAAACTACAGTTACAAAACGACCATTAAAGTTATTTGAGCAATCACTCAAAATCATTTATAGTGGCTTCAGTTGATTCGCCTAAGGAAGTATTACGTAATAAATTGAGCAATCACTCAAATTATTCAATAGCTCTTAACAGGTCAATCTATAACCCTTAAATACTTATGATGAGAAATAATACTATGACTACCTTTACCTTTCACGATAAAACAAGTGCACCAGCAGACAGCCAAGAATTGCTTGACGTGTCTATCAATGCTTTTGGCATGATTCCAAAATTACATGCCGTCATGGCAGAAGCGCCCGGTCTACTTGAAGGCTATCAGCGTTTACATCAGTTATTTTTAGACAGTAGCTTCGATGATGAGGAAACCACTGTTGTGTGGCAAACTATCAATGTCGAGCACGCCTGCCATTACTGCGTACCTGCTCACACTGGCATTGCTAAAAGCATGAAAGTAGACGACGCCATTACTAACGCACTACGTGATGAGACCCCGCTACCAACAGCACGTCTAGAAGCCCTTCGCAACTTTACGCTATCCGTCGTCCGTAACCGTGGTAATGTTGATGATAGCGCTGTACAAGCATTTTTGGATGCGGGTTATACGAAACGCCAGATCTTAGAAGTCGTTCTTGGGACTGCGCAAAAAGTAATGAGCAACTATACCAATCACCTTGCCAACACACCGATAGACAAGCCATTCCAAAAGTTTGAATGGCACAAGGCTGATTAGTGATGCAACCAATCTAGGGTTGTTATAACCCCTGTGATATTTTTATACGATTAATTAAAAGACTGTTGTTCGAAAAATGATCGAGCAGCAGTTTTTTCAGTTAAAATCTTAGATAATAGAAAATGAGAGGTCATATGGAAAATTTAAAGCAGCTATCATCAGAGCAACCGCTAAAAATAGACATCGTATCGGACGTTGTTTGCCCTTGGTGTGTTATCGGCTATCGACAGTTGGCTGAAGCATTAAAGCAGACCAATATTCCTCATGAGATTCATTGGTATCCGTTCGAGCTGAACCCCAACACCCCGCCTGAAGGCCAAAATCTGCGCGAGCATATCATGAAAAAATACGGCAGCAGTGCTCAAGACTCAGAAGACAGCCGCGTCAGAATGACGGCAGCAGGTGCAGAAGTTGGCTTTGAGTTCCAGTTTACTGATGACACGCGAACGTATAACACTTTTAATGTGAATCAGCTGTTGCACTGGGCAGACCAGCAAGGGTGCAAGCACGATTTGAAGCAAGCGCTGTTCACAGCTCACTTTACCAATAACAGAAACCTCTCTGATATTGCAGTGCTTGCCGATATCGCAGCCGAGAGTGGTCTAGATCGTAGCGAGGCAGTAGCAGTTATTGAAGACCAGCGTTTTGCTAAAGACGTACGCAAGGCTGAACAACGCGCGCAAGCACAAGGTATTCAGAGTGTGCCAGCGGTTATCTTTAACGACCGTCATTTGGTCAGCGGCGCGCAAGGGGTTGAGAACTATATTAGTATTCTCAAGCAATTGACTGAGATGACCGATTAAACTGATTTCGGA
>JBBSUA010000069.1:0-8182 GCA_038235315.1 Pseudomonadales bacterium
GTATGTGCGTAGCAGGCTTGAATAACGACAATATCGATTACGTTGCCAATGCCATATGTGACTTACTACAAGACTGATAGCTCCTTGATAATAAAATCGACTTAAGTGATATTGATAAAAGGTTAAGCATTGGCTTAGCCTTTTTTTATGAGTTATTTTCCCTAAGCCTTTAGGGTATTAAAAAAAATAAATGCTTTTTGAGACAGGAACATTGCATAAAAACCCTTGCAATCTACTCCACTATAAATTACATTATTCATAACCTATTAATTATAATGTAATTTATTCTGCTTTTAGCAAGGAGTATTTCATGTCAACGATTGACAAAAACCTCACCTCATTCATCGATATCGCTAGCGATTCTGATTTCTCAATTCATAATATTCCTTATGGCATCTTTAGCGAAACCGCTGACGGTAGACGTCGTGCCGGTGTCGCTGTTGGCGAGCACGTACTAGATCTCTCTGTACTTGAAGCAGAAGGGTTATTAAGTTTAGAAGGCAATCAAAATAGTTATTTTGATCAACCAACACTCAATACTTTTATTGATTCTGGTCGAAACAACTGGACGACAGCACGTCAGACCATTCAGAGCCTTCTTTCAAGCGATAACGACACATTGCAAGGCAATCAAGACTTGCAGAAAAAAGCACTATTTAAGCAAGCGGATGTCGTCATGCACTTGCCTGTCAATGTTCCAGGATTTACAGACTTTTACTCATCAAAAGAGCACGCGACCAACGTCGGTACGATGTTCCGTGATCCTAGCAACGCGCTCTTACCAAACTGGACTGAGATGCCCGTTGGTTATAATGGACGTGCCAGCACTATCATCGTCAGTGGTACTGATGTTGTGCGCCCCTCTGGTCAGCTAAAACCTAATGATAGCGATCGTCCTATTTTCTCAGCATGCAAACGCCTTGATTTTGAACTTGAGACTGCTTTTGTCGTCGGTAAAGGCAATAAAATTGGTCAACCTGTTGGTATTAATGAGGCGAGCGAGCATATCTTTGGTATGGTGCTGCTCAACGATTGGTCTGCCCGTGATATCCAAAAGTGGGAATACGTGCCACTAGGTCCCTTCAATGCTAAGACTTTTGCTTCCGAAGTATCTCCATGGATTGTGACAATGGATGCGCTAGCACCTTTTAAGACCGACTTGCCTACCCAAGATCCTCAGCCGCTCGCCTATTTGTGTGAGAAAAAACCTGATAGTAGCTATGATATTCATCTCTCAGTCGAGCTATTGCCTGCTAATACTAAAACTAGCGCTCAAGCTAAAGATAGCGCCACCGTTATTTGTGAGACGAACTTCAAATATATGTACTGGTCAATGGCGCAGCAGCTTACCCATCACACGATTACAGGCTGCAAAGTAGAAGTCGGTGACATGATGGGTTCAGGTACTATCTCAGGTCCTACGCCCGAAACTTATGGCTCAATGCTAGAGTTGGCATGGAACGCGACCAAACCTATCACACTTGATAACGGTGAGTCGCGCGTATTTATTGAAGACGGTGATACCGTCATTATGAAAGGCCACGCCGAAAGAGACGGTATCCGTGTGGGTTTCGGCGAAGTGCGCGGTAAGGTATTGCCTGCATTGAGCTTTGATTTTTCTGCATAATTTATAGTGAGATAGCTATTTATAATGTCGATGACTTGATTTATTGCTTGATAAATAGTTATCTCACTTTATATCAAAAGGATATTGATAATGACCTTTAAAATAGAAAAAATCCATCACGTCGCTTATCGTTGTAAAGACGCTAAAGAAACCGTTGAATGGTATAAAAAGCACCTGAATATGGACTTTATATTAGCATTCGCGGAAGACCATGTGCCTTCAACTAAGGCCTTTGATCCGTATATGCACGTCTTTTTAGATGCGGGCAATGGCAACGTATTGGCATTTTTTGAAGTGCCCAATCAACCGGAGATGGGCTTTGACCCTAACACTCCTGACTGGGTGCAACATCTCGCGATGAAAGTAAAAGACCGTGATACCTTGATAGCGGCTAAAAAGCATTTAGAAGAAGGTGGTATTGAGGTTATCGGGGTGACCAATCATGGTATTTTCCATTCTATCTATTTCTTCGATCCTAATGGCCATCGTATGGAGCTAACTTATGATGATATTACTTCTGAAGAAAAAGTCTCTATGATTACGGAAGAAATAAAGCAAGACATGCTTGATGAATGGACACGTACCAAACGTGCTCCGTCTCATACACACTTTTTGCACGCTGAGGAACTTAACGAAGCTAGAACAGTCGCGCCAGTCGGAGAATAATTGACTAAATTTAGCTATTTTGGTGGGGTTAATTAGGCGAGCTGATAGCGTTGAGCAATAGCCATTATTTTATTAAACACCTCATGCTGCTGATCCATCGGTAATTGCTCTGAAGTACCAATAATCGTGATGGCGTATGCTAATGGGATATCTGTGGACGCTTTGACAAAGTTTGAACTATCAGACATAGAGACTAATATAGGTACGGCGATTGCATTAATACCCATTACCATATCACCAGTCACCGTTGCATAGCCTTGTGTGCGAACCTTAGCTTGTAGCTGCGTAAAGTGCGACCATTTAGCCAATATTTCAGCGCTGCTTAATTTATCAGATTTGCCTTGCCACTCTGTAATGACTAGGGGTTTGATGACAGCATCCGATTGATAGCTAGCAAACAACTGCCCTGTAGCAGAAGTTGTCAGTGGCATGCGTGAGCCGATACGCGTAATGATACTAATTGGGCTATCTGGCTCAACCGAACCAATAATAATAGGCCCTTCGCTAAACCACTTGGCAATTTGCACGCCGCAATTTAGACTATCTTTTATCATATTGGCAGCAGTCGTCAATCGCTCTAAGATATTATTTTGATTGATGCCCGTTTGTCCCAAGGATGATAAGGCACCTAAAGCTTCGATTCGCGACCCAAGACCATAACGTCCGTCGCTCAATTGTAGCGCATAGTTTTTACGGATTAGGCTGACTAAATAGCGATGCGTTTTGGCGGGATGCATGTGCATGACTTGCGCAATATCTTTTAGCATCATAGGCGCGTTTTGACGAGTCAGCACATCCAAAATTGATAAACCAATCTCAAGCGACTGTACGCCACCTTGAGTCTTATTCGCTGTTGGAGCCTCTTCGAGTATAGTTTTTTCGGATATGGCGTTGGCATGAGAAGGTAAATCAGTTGATGACATGATGTGCCCAATGAGAAATGAAATATAGATGATTACCTATAATAAAAGTGCAGCTATTACCTAAATGTTCTATGTTAGCGGCATGCTAACTTAAGCCTAATTATATACATAATGAGTGGCATTTAATACCTAGCCCTATGCAAGAGATATTTATAAAAGGAGAATAATGATGATGACGCTTTATAATTACTTTCGCAGTAGTACCGGTTACCGTACTCGTATCGCCATGAATCTCAAAGGTTTGGATTATGACTATATCGCGGTTAATTTGGCTCAAGATGAACAGTTAGAAACAGCATTTAAATCTATCAATCCGCAAGGATTAGTGCCTGTCTTACAGACTGATGACTTGCTGCTGTATCAAAGCCCCGCTATTTTGGAATGGTTAGAGGAAACTTATTCACAAAACCCACTATTGCCTAAAGATGCGGCAGGTCGTATGCAAGTACGTGCCCTTAGCGCGATGATTGGCTGTGATATTCATCCCCTTAATAATCGGCGTATCTTGCAGTATCTACGTCATGAACTCTCAGTTGACGAAGCAAAAGTAATCTTATGGTGTCAGCGCTGGATAGCCGATGGTTTTGCCGCATTAGAGCAGTTATTAGCGACGAATAAAAGTCATGGTCACTTCTGCTATGGCGACAGTCCAACCTTTGCAGACTGCTATCTAATACCGCAAGTCTCCTCCGCTCGCCGCTTTAAAGTAGATTTGACCCCTTATCCTAACATCGTCGCTATTGATGAGCATTGCCGATCACTTAAAGCCTTTGACGATGCTGACCCTGCAAAACAACCCGATGCGCCAAAAGCTTAGCCTATATGTTTGAAGATTGTTAACCGTTATTTAATGAAGTGGAATGTCGATTTCATTTCATCAAATCACTTCGGGATTGCTGGATATCCAACAGTGGCAGCATAGACTATGATTTTGCAGACTATTATTTAACTATAGTCAGTTCGAAATAAAATCGATACGTCAATACTGTCGCGCTACTGGTATATATTTTGCTTGCTGTGTCTACGCTGCGTCGAGCCTACGCAAAATATATCCCAGCAGCACTGTATCGGTTTTAAAGTGAATCGGTTTTAAAGTAAATCGGCTATACTTTAGAAGGAGTTGCCAGTGGAGGCGCGCCTTTAAAGCGCAGTAAACGCAGCGCATTGAGAGTGACGAGCACCGTTGCGCCAGCATCAGCCAGCACCGCAATCCATAGCCCAGTAATGCCGAATACGGTGGTGATTAGAAAAATGCTTTTAAGCCCTAATGAGAAAATGACGTTTTGATGAATATTGGTCATAGTTGCGCGCGACAGTGCAATGAGGTGAGCCATGTCCGTAACCCGACTTTTCAACAATGCGATATCAGCCGTCTCTAGAGCCACATCAGTACCACCACCCATCGCAATACCGACATCGGCAGTTGCTAGTGCTGGCGCATCATTAATACCATCACCTACCATCGCTATTTTGCGATTATCTTTCATCTCGTTAAGCAGGCGCAGTTTATCTTCGGGCAACAGCTCCGCTTTCCACTCAATATCTAAATTACTGGCAAGCGCCTGAGCGGTTAAGCGGTTGTCGCCTGTCAGCATAACGGCGTTCACACCCATCGCTTTGAGCTGAGCCACACCTTCATGAGCGTCGTCTCGTAATTCATCTCGTAGTGCGACCAATCCAAGCACCGCGCGACTTTGCTCATCAAATAGAACCGAGACGGTCTTGCCTTCATTTTGTAGCGTTTCAATTTGTGCCTGTTGTTTCGATGATAGCAATGCCTCAGCCGCCGCGTAGACAGGCGAACCGATAGCTAGCGTGCAGCCTGACACAGTCGCATGCACCGCTTTACCTGCAGTAGCGGATGCTTTAGAGGCTACAGGTATGACCACATTGGCAGCTTTAGCATGACTGACAATGGCTTCAGCAAGCGGGTGACTAGAACCGGACTCCACACTAGCAAAGAGCGCCAATACCTTATCTTCATCTTGAGAATCCTGACCTTGAGAGTCCGTGCGTTCCTGTGCAAAGGCAACAACATCAGTCACGCGGGGCTTGCCTTCCGTTAAAGTGCCAGTCTTATCAAAAGCAACGGTCTTCACTTGACCAATAGTTTCTAATGCACTACCGCCTTTAATGAGCAGACCACGACGCGCACCGACCGCTAAACCAGAAGCGATAGCGGCTGGCGTTGAAAGCACAAGAGCGCATGGACAAGCTATTAATAATAGCGCCAGACCACGATACAACCAAGTACCCCAATCGCCACCCATCGCTAACGGTGGCACAACGATAATTAAAGCAGCAATAGCCATCACTGCTGGAGTGTAATAGCGACTGAATTTTTCAATAAAACGTGCGGTAGGCGCTTTAGAAGCTTGCGCTTGCTCTACCAGCTCGATAATGCGAGCAATGGTATTATCGGCAGCTGTTTTTTCCACACGCACGTGTAGCACGCCATCGATGTTGATCGACCCTGCGAATACAGTGTCACCCATTGTCTTGCTAACAGGGACAGACTCTCCGGTCACAGGCGAATCATCGAGGCTGGATGTACCTTGAACAATGGCGCCATCAGCAGATACTCTATCGCCAGGGCGCACGAGCACAAGGTCATTCACTTGTAGTGAGGACGCAGAAACGTCGCGCTGTCCCCCTTGCGCGTCAAGTAAAATGGCCGTTTTCGGAACCAACGACGCCAAAGCTCTGATACCAGCGCGAGCGCGATCGGCAGCGATACTTTCAAATAGCTCACCGATCGAAAACAAGAAGACAACCGCTGCCGCCTCTTCAGCCTCACCAATGATAAGGGCGCCAATTGCCGCGACGGACATCAGCGTTTCAATGGAAAAAGGTGAACCCGACTTAGCCAGTGCTACCGCTTTGCGCGCAAATGGAAAAATGCCTACGATCACGGCGATGGCAAATATCCATACCCCGTAAGCGGGGAAAAGTAATGACAATAGGTAAGCACCGCCCATCAGAACACCGAGACCAACAACCTGTTTGCCTTTTTGAGTTTGCCACCACTGCTTATGCTGTGAGATCAACGGACTGTCGACATCAATAGCCGATACCGTTTGCTGGTCAGTATTAGCAGAGATACCAAACCCTAGGCTTTTGATTGTTTTTTCGATATCACTGACTTGAGTAGCTGCATCGGGTGCCAATGTCAGCTCTAGTATTTCTGTAGCAAAATTTAGCTTAATCTCAGATACGCCGGACATACGTGCCAAAGCCGTTTCAATTTTTCCTATGCAACTTGCACAGTCTATACCTTCAATACGATATTTCATAATCATTCACCTTTTCAATAGTGATATTATGAACCCTGTAGTGGCTTTAGAGTCAAGACCCTTTATACCCTATTTGGTGAACTTGATTTCTTCTATGGTAAACTTTATAGTTACTCTAATGTTTTAAATTGGAGAGGTTATTATGTTAATCAAAATTGGTGAGCTTGCCAAACGCACAGGTGCCGCAGTAGAGACCATTCGCTATTATGAAAAAGAGCGTTTATTACCTGAGCCTGCTCGTAGCTCAGGAAACTATCGTTTATATAATGAGGAGCACATGGAGCGTCTACAATTTATCCTGCATTGCCGTACGCTCGATATGGCTTTAGATAAAGTGCGACTGTTACTTAAGTTTTGGGAGACGCCTGACAAGGACTGTGGCGATGTGAATACTTTGCTAGATGAGCAAATTCAGGCTGTGGAAATACGGATGGAAGAATTGACGCAATTAAAGCAGCATCTAACCGTTTTGCGCCAGAAATGTGCAAGTAGGGCACCAGCGGTGTCTTGTGGGATATTGAATGCCCTTGCCGATAACTCTTGTCATCAGTAACAATATCAGTACTCATGACACCATTGTCTATTTCTAGTTGATCAAATTATGAAAGATAAAGATTAAGTATTAAAGACACTCTAATTGCAAGCACAAAAAAACCCAGCAATGATAGTAAAATCACGACTGAGCTGGAAAAAAATTATAACTATGCTGCGTTAATTTATTAGGACTGTGTTGACTTATTAAATCTTATTTGTCAGCCATAGCAAGGTAGATGCCACGATTCGATGCGTCATCAACATATTTTGAATCGCGCCATGTTGTATAAGCATGGACACCACTGTATGGGCTGATGCTATTCTGACGGAAGTCAGAAATCCAATCCGCACCATCAAATATTTGGATATGGCCGTTTGGACGCTGTGATGAGCGATCATAGACAATAACATCACCAACTTGGGTTGGCATATCATTGCTGATTTTGCTGAAACCTGCTTTATCAAGTGTGCCACGAGTGGCGTACTGATAAGCTGAAGGGTTCGGTGTAAACTCGTAACCTGCAGACTGTAGCGCTTTGCGTACGTAACGGGCACAATATCCAGAACTGCTAGATAGAGCAACTCGTGAGGCACGTGCAGCTGCAATAGCAGGTGCTGAATTGCGATCAGGAATCGTATTAACTTGCTGCTGTTGTTGTTCAGTATATAAACGGCTGTTTAACGAGGAAAGCTGACTCTCTTTTTTCTGGGCCTGCGCGCTTAAAGTGCTAATAGCTTGACTGATTTCGTCATTACTAGAAACATAAGCACCACTGCTAGTGCTATAGATGTTTTTTGATGAACCGTAGTTTGATGCCACAGAAGTAGTAATGCTGGTATTGGTCAAAGTGTTACTTGTTTGATAGGTCGTTACAGCAGCAGCACTCGTTTGTGCTATACCCATGCCCAGTACTGACAAAATTAATAAAGCCTGTTTCATAAATTTACTACCTACGGTTAATTCAAAATGGTCTGTTGTCCATAACAGAGCGGTCAATTACATGTCAACAACTTGAGCATATACATGTCGTAGTGATTGATACTGACGATATAACATGCTTATCTAAAGCAGTTAGTAGTGCTAGCAACCTTGCTAAAGTATTACAAATTCAATAAAAATCAGGTGGTTAGCCAAAACA
>JBBSUA010000070.1:0-8132 GCA_038235315.1 Pseudomonadales bacterium
GAAAGTATTAGTTGATTCAATTATTGAGGAGCTTCCAGCAAAATCGGATATGACAACAGCAGAGCGTTTAGAAAATAGCTGGGGTTTATCGATGGTCATCGGCGCAATGGGCATTGCTTTTATTGTCTATTATTTCGTACAAAATGGATTTGCGTTAACACTCGATTTGGTTAACTTTATGTTCTTGTTCCTTGGAATTATATTCCACGGAACGCCTCGCAAGTATTTGATTGCCGTTCAAGAAGCGGTCAAAGGAGCCGGCGCTATCATTGTTCAATTTCCGTTTTATGCAGGAATTATGGGAATGATGACGGCGTCTGGTTTGGCAGGCGTGATGTCAGAAGCGTTCGTCAGCGTTTCGACAGCAGACACGCTGCCACTTTTCGCATTCTTAAGTGCAGGACTCGTCAATTTCTTCGTCCCTTCAGGTGGTGGACAATGGGCGGTCCAAGCACCAATTATGTTAGAAGCTGCAGAAATGCTTGGTAGTGATCCAGCGAAAGTTGCCATGGCTGTTGCATGGGGCGACGCTTGGACGAACATGATCCAGCCGTTTTGGGCATTGCCAGCACTGGCGATCGCCGGACTAAAAGCCAAAGACATTATGGGCTTTTGTGTCATTGTGTTGGTTGTCAGTGGCGTAGTGATTGGCCTAGGGTTGTTGTTTCTATAAGTAAAACGTGAAGTCATAAAACTTAGCGTTTCGGCCTTGCCTGTTTTAGGGGTGAGGTCTTTTTTATGGTCTGGTTTTCACTAATTGCTTTATTTAACCTGAACTATGCTGATTGCCAATGTACATGCCCCATGCGTTCTATCGACTAATGCGCCAACCTCTGAATTTAGAAAAGAAGCTTTTAAGTTTTTCAGAAAAGTTAAATGCCTCTGACTCTGATACTTCTTCGACATGATGGCGCGCTGCTAGTATCGGCTGCTGAACCAATCTTTCGTGGTGATTAAAAGCACGATCAAGACTAATATTCATGATAGAAAAGTTAGTGGGTCGTGGTAGACAGCGATACACTTGACCTTTATTGATTAAATCAATAACCATATGGGCATCTTTAAACTCAGTCAAAATCAATACCATCAGATTTGGCTGAATGTTTTTTAAGGCATATACGATTGGGGTAATGTTTTCCTCATTGAGAGTCGAATCCGTAATAGTGACGCCAAAATGTTTTTTTTGTAGTAACTTTGCAGCCTGTTCAAGGTTACTTGCCCAACTTACGGTATAAGCGGTTTTAAAATGGCTTTTTATTTGCTGGTAGACGTTTTCATCATCATCTAGTACCAATACATTGCGCTTGTTATTAGGACTGTTATAGACACTGTTTTGAGTATTATTATCTTGAGTGAGATTTTGACTAACTTCTTGTGTTTGCAAGGCAATTTCTGTGGCCTTATTAACGATATTTTTAAGCTCGTCATTTTGCCACGGCTTGGTGATATAGCGATAAATTTCGCCCTCATTCACAGAGTCAATCACCGCATTCAGATCAGCATAACCAGTCAACAAGATACGAATAGTATTTGGTGACGCCTCCTTAATGTCACGTAATACTTCCGTCCCTTGTTTATCTGGCATGCGTTGATCGCTGATGACCACTTGTACTTTATTCGTACTGACATACTCCATAAGCTCATTGGCATCGGTAGTGATGAATACATCATGTGACTGGCGAAAATGCATTTTTAAGCTGCGCAAGATACGCGGCTCATCATCGATAAAGGCAATTTTTGGTTTTTGCATGAAGCTCTCTTTAAATAAGTTGTTGGAAGTCTCTCAACTTTCAAATAAGGATTGCGAAGCTTTATTTTCATGAGCGATAGAATGTATCGGTAGCGTGATGGTAAACGTTGTGCCCTCTCCAACAATTGAGCTGACCTCAATACGACCACTATGTTGATCAATGATTTGTGCCGTAATCGCCAATCCCAAGCCTGTACCGTCGCCTGCTTTTTTGGTCGTAAAAAACGGCTCAAAGATACGATCTAAAATGCTCTCTTTGATACCGACACCATTGTCTATAATCTGTACCACAACGTTTTGCTGTGCCTCATCGACAGACGAGGTGACCTGTAATGTGCCCTTGTTATCGATTGGCATGGCTTGGGCAGCATTATTGAATAGATTTAATAACACTTGGTTGATTTGCGAAGGATTGCATTGAATTAGAGGTAGCTCGGCTAGAGTGGTGGTGACGTCTAAGTTTTTTAAGTTGCTACGTGCCATGACCAATGAGCTATTAACACAGTCATTAATATCGACATCTTTTACTTTAGATTCATCAATTCGGGAAAAGTCGCGCAAGCTGACTACCAGCTCGGCAATCTGATCGACGCCATAAAGCCCATCTTTAATCAGACCTGCCAAGTTTTCGCTGACTTCATCTTCTTTAATCTCATCGCAGCATTGCAAGGTCTCTTCTATCAACTGTGCGACTTGTTCTTGATTGACAGTTGGCGCTCTTAACGCGGTCAATAATTGATCCGTATGCTGTACGAGCTCATCAAAATGCGTGAGATTATCACCGACCAATTCCATGTTGCTACGCACATAGCCTAGTGGAGTATTCACCTCATGCGCCACACCTGCCACCATTTGACCTAGCGTTGCCATTTTTTCGGAGCGCACCAGATGCACTTGAGATGCCTTCAACTCATCCATGGCTTGCTGTAAATCTTGCGTACGGGCGGCGACTTGTTTTTCTAGATGAACATTGATTTCGGCAAGTGAGCCTTCGTTTTCAACGACGCGATCGATCAGCTGATTGGTCTGCTCGCTGATGACTTGAATCTCACTGACAGTGGAGGGCGGCAGTTTATGCGCACTTAACTCTTGGTATTTTTTTTGCTCAATCAACATTCCCATGTCAGCCACTGCTACTGCCATATGTTTTAGCGGACGAGTAAAGTAGCGACGAAACACCCACGCAGTTAATAACAAAATAGGAATAAAACCCAATAGCATAGCTTGAATAAGCTGATTAGATAGCGCATTTGCCACACTCATCATGTCATTATTGGGCTTGACGATGACCATCTTCCAATAAGTAAATGGCATGCGAAAAACGAAGGCGGTGGCGGGCTGCTGCAATACAAAATCATTGGGCACAGCAATAGTATCGACCAAATGACTGTCGACTAAATTAAAGGTTTGGTCGATATTTAATAATAGTAATGCTGAGAGTAATTCGGACTCTTGCTCACTGATTTTACCTACATTGGTAGTGCTTAAAATACTACGTGCCGCTAACGTATAACGACCTTCATCTTTGGCAACTGCCTCATCGATTAGCGTGTTGTTGATACTATCTAGGCTATCTGCAATAGGGGAGAACGTAGGATTCAACTCAGCCAACTGACGCGCCGTTACCATCTCGCCTTGGGGATTATCATCAGTGACTTGAGTGACCATAGACTGATCAGGAAAGGTCAAAAATCGATTGTCCAAATCTACTAAAAAGACATAGCCACCCACCTTATCTTGCCATTTTTTCATCGCCTCATCGAGGTTATCCAATAGTAGGTTAAAACTAACCACACCATCAAATGCCTGTTTACGACTGTCATATAATGCTTTGGCGCAAGTCATCATCGGTTGATTGCTCACCGGATCAACGTACGCACGGCTCCAGACACAGTGGTCATGCCGCGCATACATAGCAGGAATGTACCACCACTCTCGATAGTAGGGATTAGGAGTTTGGCTCGCCTGATTATAACGCTCTAATGGCTGCATGTTGCCTGATCCATCACGCGCCCACACAAACGACTGGCGCTCTCGACCCTCAGAGTACATATTGGGGTCAAACCACACGCCACCACCTACAATCCGTTGATCGGTTTGTTGCATGAGATTGCCAAAGGTTTCTTTATAAAGAGCGTCCTCTTTTGGCAATCCGCCAGCCATCGTACTGGTTGCCTTTGCTAGTCCATCGACATGGCTGATACTTGCCATAATACTATTAATTGCTTCGTTACCTGTTTCAACCACTGTCTCTGAGGTCAGCTCCAGTATGCGAGGCTTAGCTTGTGTTTCAATGACCCAGTACACCATCAGAATAATAAGTAAAAAAGCCAATGCTAAAATAATCAGCATACGTGTGGAAATACTACCAAGCCGACCAGCAACACTCATAAATAAACCTTATATTTATACGTCTACTATTATCAAATCATTATTTACTGAATAAGATATTAGTTATACGCAATCACTATCTATAGTGAGCTTAAGGATAAGATACAGTGATGACAGTATGATGACGAAAATGGGGTCTATCCCTACGTTTGCTCGTAGTGCGACTAGAGTTCAAAAAGGTTCAGGCTATAAGACGCCAAGGCAAATTTGCGGTGAATAGTTACAGTATTGAATTGAAGGAATGGTTAGAAAAGCACATTGACGTTTCTTATTATCATGATTAGACCACTGATGACCATTAGTATGAGCAGCATGACTCTAAACTGACTAATACTCATGCCAGCCAAAAAGCGTTTGCCAATGATATTGCCAATAACGGCACCGAGTCCTAATACCAGACCATACACCAAAAGCTTGGCAGTGATGATGCCAAAAAAAGTATAGCTGATCATTTGTACAATACCCACAAAAAAAGAATTGGCCGTTTTGGTGGCGATAAGGTTCTCTTTTTCGAGTCCAGCATTCATATAAAAAGGGTTGAGTATAGGGCCGAGGCCACCCACCAACGTGCTCATAAAAGCAATGACAAAGCCCAAGGGTATAAAACCAGCCTTTGGCATATCAAACGTTTTACTGACTTTGCCGAACTTATATTGGAAGATAGTAGACACTAAAAATACGCCAATCAATAACTGAATCCAGTTTGCATCTAAACGACTAAAGATCAATGCTGCCAGCCATGCCCCTACGAGAGCACTTGGCACATAATATTTGGTCAACGACCAATCAATATCATGCCAGAATAGATACATCCGCGAGCCGTTACTCATAAAGGTGGCCAAATTGACCACAGGGGCTGCAGCTGTTGCCCCAATCATCCAAGAAGTAACCGGTATCAGTAATATTGCGCCGCCACCACCCGATATTATAGAGATAACAAAAGCGAGCATGCCCGCAAAAAACAAGCCTGCTAAATGCCAATTTGTGATGGTTTGCAATAAATCTAAAACAAGGGACACTATAGAATCCTATTTCATAAATGACATCAAGTTGTAGTGGTTAACTCATTTCGGACAACTGATAAGCCGTTTTATTCAAGTAGCGTTTCCCTTTATCTAACAGGGTTAAATAGTCATTGAAAGTATGGCGCAACTATTTCCGAAAAAAACGGTGGTCATACTTAGAGTACAACCACCGTCAGAAATTTTTTGAGAACCAAACAGATAAAATTTAGATAACAGACTTCTTAAAACGCTTACGGTATATGCTACGGATAATAGGCATGAAGACCATAAGTAGTGCAAGCATCCATAGTGCGATAGTGATAGGGCTGCTCCACAAGACAGATAATTCGCCTTGAGAGATAGACAGTGCTCGTCTGAGGTTAGATTCCATCAACTCACCCAATACATAACCCAAAATAAGTGCTGACAATGGGAAGTTAAGCTTACGTAAAAAATAACCAAATACACCCAGCGCTACCATAAATACTAAGTCAAAAGTGGTGCTATGAATTGAGTAAACCCCAACGAAGCTGACCGCTGCAATGCCTGGTATCAAGATATAATTCGGCACATCAAGGAGTTTGGCGAATAGGCCAACCAATGGAATGTTCATCACTAGCAAGATCACATTACAGATAAACAAAGAGGCGATAAGCCCCCAAACGATATCAGGCTGCTCAGTAAATAGCTGCGGACCTGGGGTAATGTTATACAAGGTTAGCGCACCCATCATGACCGCTGTAGTACCCGAACCTGGAACACCCAAGGTTAGCATAGGTACGAATGAGCCACAGGCTGAGGCGTTGTTTGCCGCCTCTGGAGAGGCCACACCGCGAAGATCGCCTTCACCGAAAGTTCCGCTGTCACCAGCGATTTTGCGTTCACTAGCATAAGTCATTGCACTAGCAATAGTAGCGCCTGCTCCGGGTAAAATACCAACGACGAAGCCCATTAAGCCACTACGCAGCATAGCCCCTAAACTGAAAGTAAATTCTTTAAAGTTCAATAAACTACGTTTACCTTGCTCAACGACTTTATGACCAGTGGTAGTGCTTTCTAATAATATTAAAATCTCACTGACACTAAAGAAACCGATAACGATGGTGGTAAATTGAATACCATCGGATAAGTTGACAGAGTCAAAAGTGAAGCGATATATACCAGTGACCGCATCGACGCCAACAGTGGCTAGACCAAGACCAATCAAAGCAGCAATACCTGTTTTGATAGGTTGATCACCAACCAATCCGCTCAAGCAAGTAATAGCAAATACCATTAATACAAAGTATTCAGCAGGTCCAAACGAGATTGCCCATTTGGCCAATAACGGCGCAAAAAGTACCACACCGATGGTGGCTATGGTGGCACCAACGAAAGAGCTGACGGCGGACAATGATAAAGCAATACCTGCTTTTCCTTGTTTGGCCAATGGATAACCGTCTAGCGTGGTCATAATAGCGCCCGCATCACCTGGGACGTTAATGAGAATGGCAGAAATACGACCACCATATTCACAACCAAGATAGACAGCTGCTAATAAAATTAAGGCACTTTCTGGTGGTAGACCGAGCGCATAGGCAAAGGGCAGTAATATAGCGACGCCATTAATAGGCCCAAGGCCGGGTAACATCCCCACAATAGTACCCAAAAAAGCTCCGATAAGGGCAATCAGTAAGTTCTTTGGGGTGGTTGCAATGGAAAAACCATGCATCAAAAAATCAAAAGTATCCATATTGGCTATCCTATTATCCCTGATAACAATCCGAGTGGTAATTTGACATCTAAAAATAAGTCAAACAAGATAAACAAGCCAATACTAATCACAACTGAAAAGATAAAGCTTTTTAAAGGTTTGCCTGCAAACAGTAAACCTACTGCAAAAGACATGATGATCGTAGAAAGAATAAAGCCTAAGTCCTCAAAAATAAGCGCATAGATCAATAAAGCAGTCGCACATAACACTAAGTTTTTGATGATGGGTTTAGTGAAGGCTAAATCAATTACCTTGGTAAAACTTGCCGGACGAAATGCGACAATTAAGCACCCAAAGGCAAGCAGAGAGAAGATCAAGATAGGATAAGGGCGAGGGCCAATGGGGTCATAGGCAATAGGCGCAACATAGCCAATGGCTAAGTATATTAAAAACAGACTAACCAGTGCCATTAACCCAGAAAACAAACGTTCCATTGTCATAGGGGTATTCCTTAAATTTTAAAGTAAAAAGGCTGACAGATGAGGAACCTGACAGCCCTTAACCGATACCATAAAAATTTAGTAGTCAATCATTAAGGTTATTACATCTTAATGCTGTTACTTAGCTTCTTCAGCGCTAACAAGACCATACTCAGCAGACAACTCGCGCAGCTCACCCGTACGTTTGTAGACATAGGCTTGAAGCTCTTCACCCGTCATAGAGAATGGTAGCAATTCGCGTTGCTCACGGATTTCAGAGAATTTTGGATCAGCAAGCATCGTATCAAACGCTTGTTTCCACCAGTTATAAGCACCAGGGCTGACGTCTGGTCCCATATAGAAACCACGAACCACTGGCCAAGTCACATCATAACCTTGTTCTTTTGCAGTAGGGATATCGGCCATAGAACCGCCCAATCGCTCATCTGCAAACACGGCTAATACCCGCAGTTTGCCCGCAGATGCTTGTGGCATAATTTCAGCAATACCAGCACTAACAGCGGTAATATGATTACCCATTACCGCAGTAATGGCTTCACCGCCACCTTCCATCGCGACATAAGTCATGTCACTAGGATTGACACCAATGGCTTTAGCTAAAATAGCCGTTTGCATCCAATCCTGACCACCGACACTACCACCAGCGCCGAAGCTGATAGCTTTAGGATCTTTTTTGAGCTCAGCGACTAAACCTGATAGATCTTTGATTGGTGAGTCAGCATTGACGGCTACCGCGCCATAATCAGTACCAACGCCTGCTAGCCATTTCACATCTTTTTCAGTGAATTTACCGA
>JBBSUA010000071.1:0-8123 GCA_038235315.1 Pseudomonadales bacterium
TAATCAACTACCAAAAAATACGGTTGTTATCTGATGCGACGCTTAGCTTCCAGTATTTACACAGCTTATTATACTGTGCAAAAATCTTAAACTAAGACACTCATATAACCAACAACATCCAACCCAATTCAAATTATGCCGCTTGTGCAAATACCTGATTTTTATAAACTTAAATACTATTTTATAAAATTTAGCTATAAAAAAAGGGCTTATAAGTAATCACTACTAGCCCTTAGTTTTTGCATATAAGTCTATTATATACGTGCTTGCTTGTATCCGTTTAGCAAGACAGTTGCTCATCAAAGTAAGTTTGAGCCAAACAATTAGTTGTGTATCTTAATGCAGCGTTGTATTCGTGTAAAGTCAATTATTTGCTTTTCATCTGACATTAACCGAAGTTATTAGCCGAAAGCTTTAACAGTATAGGTTTAAATTGACCATTTAATTGTAATATATTGTGTCAAAGCGTTGTTTTTAGCAAAAATTAGGAGTAGTGATGTCAAGATTATTCTATCTCATTATCTTATACGACCTAACATCAAAACATGGCTGATCTTCATCACTATAAAACCGGCGAATAAAGCGGGCGCAGATAACGGTCGTATAAAGATAAATATTAATGCAAAGCCAAACACAGTTAATAGCCATTTAAGCGCCTGACCTCGAAAAAACTGTCTGACGATATGGTTGCGAGCACGATATCCGGTATGGCTAAACATAAAAATAGCAAATACCATTTGCGTAGCAAAGCTCAATGCACCACCAATAGCCGTACTTTTTGCCACGACAAGCTCACCATTAAACCAGCTACTGTCTATGAGCCAAGCCGCAATAATCATTACGAATAACACCCACGTTTGACGCTTGAGATAAACTGTTATTTGATCTTTTTGCGAGCGTTTAGCAGGTCTGGTCATCAGCTATCCTATCTCTTTGTAGCAATAGTTGCTTTATCTCGCTATAGGCTACAGATAGACGCATTTATAAGTAGATGGCTACACTCTCGCTGTATAGTTGTTAATTTCACCAAGACAAAACGACGCTCATTATAAGGAGCGATAACTTTTTAAGCAAGTAAAACGTGTCTTTTATCAAGCATTTAGCGCGACAAAAGACACTGTCAATTTATCGCGCTATTAACAATTAATATTCAATACCATCTGCTTGGGTTCGTATGATAGCTAAGATACACAGTTACTGATTTCTTGAGCCATCATTGTCCAACCTTGCACATAGTCTTTGCTATTGCTCATATCTTCTACTTGTACCGTTGTCTTGACAGGTTGCAACTTTACAAGCAACCCTTTAGAAGGTCTACTTTCAGCAATCAAACACATCTGTTTAGTGGGGCGCTGCTCGTCAAGCCAGCGTAACTGACTGGCTGTGGGCGCTACCTCTTCATCAACAGTCAAGCTACCCGCAAACTGCAGCTGCATGGCTTTTTCTATGTATCGATAAGCATCATGATAAGCCCAATAAGGTCGCTTTTTCTGTGCGATGTTCTGTGCTGCTACTGCCGCGTCCATACGTTGAGCGAATTTTTTTACATTTTCTTGATAGAGCTTTTTGTATTGTGGATTGGCACGGCTATGAATAGCTGCCAGTGCACGGGTAATGGCTTTGGCGTTGTCAGGATCTAAATAAATGTGTGGATCTGACGTCCCTTTTATAGGTTGGCCTTTGACATCACGTAGTGGATACCTAGTGAACGCATCAAAACTGAGTAACGAAATAGCATTAGGTGCCGATTCCAAGCTTGAAGATAAATTGTTCTCTAATAGCGGACCAAACCAAACGACGAAGGTGCTATCAGAGATCGCTTTGATATCGCCAGGACTGACGCTAGCATGATGTCCGATCTCCCCTGATTGTAACAGTCGATTTGCTGATGGTGAGCCTTGGGTCACCGCCTCACTCAATAAAAATAGCGGGTAATTACTGACGCTTACGGTTGCGGCTTGTGCACTAAAAGCTATAGAACTAAATATCGTTAAGACAGCCATCAACAAGCGCTGCGGTTTTAAAATAATGATAAAAAAATTACTAAGTATAGTTTTTTTGCCGTAAAGATAATGCTTGATATCTTTTTTGGCACCTTTCTTGATATCTTTTTTGGTAATACTGCTGAAGTAAGCATTCATATATGAAAAACCCTAGTTAAATACATAAAAAAATAGAAATAATCTCGTTCATTTTTCAGTTATGTTATACTATAACAATAGTAAGTGCTATGTTATTTCTATATTTTATTATGTTATTCTATAACAATTAACAGCTTATGATTGTCTCTAGGAGTTTACGCGATGTCTATTATTGCAGCTGATTGCGAGCACTTACACGATGTGCAGCACTTTACATCGCAGGATATTGCGCAGCGCTTAGCAGCGGCAAAAGAGAAATGTCGCAAGCGTGGTGTACGTTTTACGCCACTGCGTCAGCAAATATATGAACTAGTATTGCAGGCCAATAAACCGATTGGCGCTTATGACTTAATTACTCAATTGCAGCAAATGCGGCTGTTAGAAACTTCTGATGAGACTGATGATGATTCTATTTCAAAAAAACAGTCCAAAAAAGGTAAATTGCTAAAAAATGTTGCACCGCCGACAGTGTATCGCAGCTTAGAATTCTTATTGGCTGAAGGCTTAGTGCATCAACTCACCTCTATTAATGCCTATATTCCTTGCTGTCATCCCCGCGCTCAGCATACCGCCGCATTTTTAATTTGTGAGCGCTGCTTACGCGTACAAGAGTGTAGTAGCTTACCGGTACAAAATATAATGAGTTTTGCTGAGCAAGATGTTGGCTTTATAGTGGCCCGTAGTGTTATTGAGTTAAGCGGTCGCTGCCGAGCCTGCCAATAAAGATTTAAAGCTGTAAAAGTATCATCGTTGCAAATTTCTTATCACTCAATCCTATATTAGCTGCCATCCCATGAGTCAACTTATACCATCACCTAATCAACAGATAACAGCTATTGTTAATAACGATAATAATATCAACGTTGTTACTGACAGCCCTAACAAACTACTAAGTCTAGAAAACATTAGCTATGATATTTCTCAACAACGCTTGGTGTCCAATATCAGTATTGATATCGATGTCAATGAAACGCTGAGTGTTGTCGGTCCAAATGGCGCAGGCAAGTCAACGCTAGTCAAGCTTATACTGGGCTTGATTAGCCCTAGCGAAGGTCATATCAAAGCTCATCGACCCTTACAATTGGGTTACGTGCCACAGCGTTTTACAGTGCCGCCTATCTTGCCGCTACGAGTACAAGACTTGTTAGCACAAGCAGATAAGCGCCGTCTAACAGCTGCGCAAAGACAGTTTATCTTTGATAACTTATCCTTGAATCATCTATTATCTCGGCAAATGCTGCATTTATCCGGTGGCGAAACACAACGCGTTTTACTCGCAAGAGCATTGTTAGAGAAGCCTAATCTATTGATTTTAGACGAGCCAATGCAAGGCTTGGATCCTGATACCGAAGTCTGGCTATATCAGTTTATTGATGAGCTGCCTGATTTTTTGCGTTGTGCGATGATTGTCGTCTCTCATGATTTACATTGGGTCATGAAAGGCAGCCGACGAGTGATTTGTTTGAATAAGCATATTTGCTGTGAAGGACAACCGAGTGAGCTGGCCATTAGCACTGAATTTCAAAAGCTGTTTGGTCATCATTACGAGCAACCTTATGTGCATCAACCGCACGCTTGTGAGCACCACTCCCCAATCGAGCTGTCTAGATAAATAAATGACAGCTACTGTATTCTTATACTATTTTTATCAAAATTTAATGGATGATATTGGTTATGACTGCTTGGTTAGCTATCATTGCTCCTGCTTGGATTGCTGGCAGTATTTTAGCCTTGCTCTCTGCACCGCTTGGCTGCTTAGTACTGTGGCGACGGATGGCGTTTTTTGCTGATGCTTTAGCGCATGGTACCTTGTTGGGCGTAGCGCTTGCCGTTCTGTGGCAGCTACCGATGGGCGTTGGTATTGGCTTAGTGAGCATTATAGTAGTGATCGTCTTGACGCTCATGGAAGACGAGCGCTTGCCATCTGATGCTGTGCTCGCAGTGGTGGCTGTTTCGCTGCTGTGTTTAGGCTTACTAACGCTAACGCAACTCACCAATCAGCAAGCCAATGTATTAGGGTTTTTATTCGGTAATTTATTGGCGCTTGATTGGGCAGATTTGCCCTTACTTGCTGGTAGTGTGTTCATTGGCTTGACCGCCTTAGTCTATATTTGGCCAACACAAGTGAAAGTTGCCACCCACGAAGCATTAGCACGTATTCAAGGTATTAACCCCATTCGCCAACGTCTATTTTTTATGGGTGTGCTAGCAGGTTTTTGTGCGATTGCCCTGCAAGCGGTTGGCAGCTTACTTATCAGTGGTTTATTGGTGTTACCCGCACTAACTGCGCGCTTATGGTCTGCCTCACCCAAACAAATGGTTATTTTTGCGCTGATCGTTGCGCAGTTTGGCGTGACCTTAGGAGTTTGGGGTAGTATTTGGCTTGATATTCAGACTGGATTAGCCATTGTGTTGGTATTGGCGTTGTTATTCTTTACTGCCTTGATAGCCTCAAAAATGTGGAAGATACTGCGTTGATTTTATTAGTAAGTGCCTTTATATAACAAAGTTAGCATCAGGCTAAGCGTCTCATATCAATTTTATTCAAGTTTATTTGAAAAAGATGTCTAGAGATTTTGTATGATTTGTGGTATAAGTCGCCTTTAATATCGTTATACATGATATTAAAGGTGCTACCGCATAGAACCTAGGTGTAAAGTGGTAGGATACAGAGTAAATACTGCGCTATCACAGCGTTGCCTGATAAGGGACTGACCACAACATGCTAAGCTACCCTGCGTGCAAGATTAGTACACCAGACGGACAAATAAATGTGTTGCAGATCACTGATCTGCATTTATCGACTCCTGAAACTGATGGTAATGAATCTAATTGCCATTTAGAGTTTGGCTCTAGATGTCAGCATAGTTTTGAGGCGGTTCTCAAACAAGCCCTTAATGAAAATATCCGTTGTGACCTTATTTTGGTCACTGGAGACTTGGTCAGTGATGTCAAATCCGCTATCTATGACTATATTTTTACGGTATTACATAAAACAGAGATCCCTTTTGCGTGTATTGCAGGCAATCATGATGTGACTGACGAGCTTGGGCATGAATTGCCTTTTACACAGCGAGAGTTGGTTGCTCAGTCGGCAGACACTCGCCTTCTGAGCCGTCATATGATTGACACTGATTATTGGCGGTTGCTGCTCATAAATTCTGCCATTCCTGGTAAAGTTGCCGGTGAGATTACTACTACAGATATTGATTGGTTATGCACACAGCTTAGCGAATGTGAAAAGCCAACGCTTATTGCCCTTCATCATCATGTGATGCCGATGAATTCTAATTGGATAGATGAGCACATTGCAGATAATGCAGCGATGTTTTGGCAACGTGTTAAGCCTTTCACCAATCTACATACTATAATTAGCGGGCACACTCACCAAGAAAAAGTTCGATATCAAAATGGGGTGACTGTTTATAATACGCCATCTACTTGCTACCAATTTAAACCTCACCAAAAAGAATTCGCCTACGATGATGATGCGCGTCCAGGTTACCGTTGGTTGCAATTAGCCAACAATGGACAGGTTGCAAGCTGGGTTGAAAGATTAGATACTTGACGGCCAATAATACTTGCCATTATTCATTGAATTATTATTAATAAGATAAGTAAATTTATAATAGTGAGATAGCTATAAGATCACTAGCTCAGTTTTCACAATCGACAACTTGCATACGATGTTGGTAATAAAAAGTATAATAACTCACCGATAATTATTGCAATGACTACTTCATCGATATCACTCTAACTTTAGATCAACTGTGTTACTTGCGTTACCAAGTGGTAAAACGTTCTGCTGAAGACAAGTTATCAGTATGATAAGCGCTTTTTTCTTGTCTATGGTCACATCGTTTTGTTGAATTAATTTGAAAAATTAGGATACCCATATGAGCACCCTAACCACAAATCCAAGTGAAATGAAATTTACCCCTTATGTGCCTGCTAAAGGCGAAGAATATATGTCTGATGCGCAATTAGAGCACTTTAAGGCAATCTTATTAGACTGGAAAGGTCAATTGATTGGTGAAGCTGATCGTACCAAATCTTATATTCAAGATGAATCAAGTGCGATGCCAGATATCAATGATCGAGCTACTCAAGAAGAAGAGTTTGCATTGGCACTGCGTACTCGTGACCGCGAGCGTAAGCTGATTCGCAAAATCGATAAATCCATGTCAGAAATTGAAAATGACGATTATGGTTTTTGTGAAACGTGCGGTGTTGAAATTGGTTTACGTCGTTTAGAAGCCCGTCCAACAGCAAGCCAGTGTATCGACTGTAAGACATTATCTGAGATGAAAGAACGTCAAAATCAAGGTCATACGTAGACACGCATTATTTTAGACACGTATGATATTCAAATAACATAGATGAGTAGACTAAGACGAGCGACCAATACTATTGGTCGCTTTTTATTGTTCAACAAACATAGCTTTTGGCTTTTTTACAGCTGACTACAAAACGAATGTATATAGTGAATATCTTTTTAGATTCGTTTTGCTTATCCTAGCTGTATTCTTATCTCTTCAATAGTTGCCTATTTTGACTAACTTTCCTCATTTAGATCCTACACAACCTCAATCGCCGATTCACCCTATCGGACGCTTTGCGCCATCACCAACTGGTGAGCTGCATTTAGGCTCATTGATTACAGCACTGGCAAGCTACTGCCATATAAAATCTATCGGTGGTGATTGGTTGCTGCGTATTGAGGATACTGATACTGAGCGTTGCGATCAGCAGTTCAGCGAACAGATACTTATTGACTTAGAAGCATTAGGGTTATGCTGGGATAGTGATGTTATTTATCAATCTGAGCGCATAGATATTTATAATGACTATCTCTCTAATGCACTACACCCACTAGTTTATGCTTGTCAATGCTCACGCAAAAGTTTGGCACAATACTGGGAGCAGGTCGACTCAAAACAGAAAAAACAGTCCTATAGACAATTGGAGAATAGCGAAGATTGTAAAGGCGTCATTCAGGCTATTGAGAATAGACAACGCTATCCACGGTGCTGCATTGATGCCCATCTTGATAAACGCCAACATAAATGCCGTCTGCAATTAGCAGATTATTCGATCGGCTTCATGGATGGCATTCAAGGCATGCAGTGGCAAAATCCGCAGCAGACTTTGGGAGATATGGTAGTACGTCGTCAAGACGGTATGATTAATTATATACTGGCTGCCAGTATTGATGATGGTTTGCAACAGGTGACTCATATTATGCGCGGTTTGGACATTTTACCATTGACCAGTGCTCAAATTACTATCATGCAGGGCGTCAATCTACCCGCTATTGACCATTGGTATCATCTGCCACTACTATGTCACGCCAATGGACAAAAGCTCTCTAAACAAAACTTAGCTCAACCTATTGATACTCGTAAACCAAGTCAGCTACTCGCTACAGCTCTACAATTGCTACAGCAGCCCGCTGTTGATAAGGACTCCCCTGATCGTATGCTTAAACAAGCTATCGTTCAGTGGGATAATACACCCTTACAAGGCATCACCCATCTAGACATACCTAGTCGTTAAAAAGCGACGCTTTATGCGCCGCTCTTAATCAGATTATTGCTTAATGATTTATTAAAGTCATCCTATGAGTCTTATAAGCATAGACTTAAAAATAACGACATTGGCTCTTTTCTATCTCAGGGCTTTCTTTATAGATTTTGAGCAGCAGCGCTACCATCACCAAACTAATCAGCATTGACGAACCACCGTAACTAAAGAACGGCATAGTCAAACCTTTGGTAGGCATCGCACCCATATTCATCGCCGCATTGATAATGGTCTGTGCAATAAAAACAACGCCAATACCAAACGCTGTATAGCTCATGCGCATTTGCCGACGTTTTAGAGCATTGTAGCTGATACGCATGGCGCTACCAATAATCAGTGCTTCGAGTATCAAAATCATAGCCACGCCAACGAAGCCCAACTCTTCACCAGTAATCGCTA
>JBBSUA010000072.1:0-8102 GCA_038235315.1 Pseudomonadales bacterium
GATAACGAATTTAGGCATAACAAAGGATTCAGGCATAAAAAAAGCGAGTATTGATATTCAATACTCGCTTTTTTTATGCCTGAATGCATTATCTAAGTCAGTCTAGAATCAGCGCCATTAATGCCGCATCCCAAGCTGCCCAGTTATCTTGTTTGCGGCCAGTATCGTCAACATCGTTAGTGTCTAAGATAATTTCTAATCGACTATCAATCTGCGCACTTGTCGTATTGATGCTTAAGCTATCAGGGGTAAAGTTGAGCTTTTGCCAACCGTCAGAAGTATGCACGATACCTTTAACCCGCTGCCAGTTTGGCAACGTCAACAGCCACTCTTGTAAGCGATCAGCGTCAAATATCCAAGAGGCTGGCAAGCGCCATCCGCCTACTTGCATACCCAATTGTTGATCATGATAGCGATAGGGCAAAGGATCGTTTTTAGATTGATCATCAGTCATGGTAGGTGAGCTGGGCATCAAACGATTAGGGGGCGTTAAACTTATAACTGTCTGTATCGTATTCTCTATACTCTGCCTAGAGGCGGTATGACTTGGTTTATTAAGCTGTGTAGTGAGTTCTGTTGAATAAGCGGTTAAAGGCTCTACCATATTCGAGCTATCAGGTGCTGTTCCAGAACCAACTGCTGCCCATATAATAGATGCGTGTCCATTTAACGCTGCAATCCATTGTTGTAAGTCTTGCTTGCAAGCGTTGCTCAGTTGCTCGTAGCGATTAATCACTACCACATCAGCGGCGCTAATATGCGCTTGAAAACCATCATGAGTACGGTATTTTTTTTGTTGCCACTGTTTTGCATTGAGCACAGTAATGACAGCTTGCATTCTTAAAGCCGTCTGCCAATGTGGTGCGCTTAGTTGGCGTAGTAGCTCATGTGGATGAGCAAGTCCTGTTGGTTCAATAATCAAGCGCTGAGGGCGATGATCGCTTAGCAGACGAGTCAGGGCAATTTGCAGAGGCAGTTGGCTAGTACAACAAATACAGCCGCCACTGACTTCACGAATAGCGATGGTACTTGGCTCTTTTTTTATTTTATCCTCTGTTGCGCTTGTTAGTAGCGCACCATCAATACCGATACGCCCAAACTCATTGATGAGCAATGCCCACCGTTTATTAGCAGGCTTAGTGCTTAGCAACTGATTGATAACCGTAGTTTTGCCAGAACCCAAAAACCCTGTCACCAAGGTGCAGGGTATGTTTTGCAGAATTAAAGGCTTGTTCATAAAAGCTTATTCATAGTTAGGAGTCATAAATTGCTTATGACACATAGGGTATCAACCAAAACTATTCAGTGGTCTGAGCAGCGGCTTCCGGCTCAGCTTCATCAGGAACAAAGACGTAACCAACGCCCCATACCGTTTGAATATAACGCGCTTGAGAAGGATTATCTTCGACGAGACGGCGTAAGCGTGAGACTTGTACGTCAATAGAACGCTCCATTGCGCCCCATTCGCGACCACGAGCTAGATTCATTAACTTATCACGGGTCAACGGCTCACGAGGATGCTGAACCAAGGCCTTTAGTACTGAAAATTCACCTGTGGTTAACGTGACGACATTGCCATCACGCTTTAGGGTACGAGTAGACAAATCAAGCGTCCATGGCCCAAATTCAACCACTTCAAGCTGATAGCTCGGTGCACCAGGAAGTTCACGATTTTGTCTGCGTAATACCGCTTTAATGCGTGCTAATAGCTCTTTTGGATTAAACGGCTTAGGAAGATAGTCGTCAGCACCAGCTTCGAGACCGGCAATACGATCCGCGTCACCACCTTTAGCCGTCAACATAATAATAGGAATATCGCTATTATCTTCACGCAAGCGCTTACAGATACTGATGCCATCCTCACCGGGAAGCATCAAATCTAACACGACCAATGAGAATAATTCGCGCTGCATGAGCTTATCCATTTGACTCGCATCATGCGCAGTGCGAACGACAAAACCATCATCTTCTAGAAAACGCTGTAGCAAAGAGCGTAGACGGGCGTCATCATCAACGACTAAAATACGCTGTGTCATGGTATCGGGACCTTTAGTGTCAGTCATGCAATATTCCTTTGATGAAGATTATTATTGTCAGGGTGTCATTTAGATAAGCAGTTGTCATACTATTTTATAAGTCATTTATAGCCTAGCCATGACATTTGTGCAACCACTAGCTTTGGGTTAAAATTTATAACGTCATTGCTTTAGTGTATAAGATTGCATCAACAATTGCATCACTTACACGCATAAATGCTGTATGCGTTTGTTTAACAAGGGTGACTGCCTACCGATACAGGGTTATTTATGCTATAAAAATCGTTATAAGCAAGGATAATATAAAAAGGATTTTTATTTATGCAGCTTTTGCTATAATGCCAAACACCATTTCTCAACGATTGATACGTATATGAGTAGCACTGATACCTTAACGCCATCTCAAACCCCAACAAATATGCAGGGTTTAGATGCAACCACACACGCGAATATTCACGACAAACTTGCTCGCGCGCTTGGCATTAAGACTGCTCAAGTTAACGCATTTGTCAAACTTTACGATAGTGGCGATACCGTTCCATTTATTGCTCGTTATCGTAAAGAGAACACTCAAAATCTTGACGACGTCCAACTGCGTGCGCTAGAAAAATCGCTCAACTATGAACGCGATATGGCCACACGACGCCTCAAAATTATTGAGTTACTCAGCACTCAAGATAATTTGACGGCTGAGCTGCAAGTGCGCATTGATAATGCGACCTCAAAGCTTGAGCTTGAAGATATCTACTTACCCTACCGTCCACGTCGTCGTTCACCAGCGGCTAAGGCGCGTGCAGCGGGTCTAGATGTCGCAGCACAAGCGCTTTTGACTCAAGAAATTACGCCAACAGAAGCATTAGCAGACTACCAAGTACCATCGGTTATTACTGATGATAGTGGTAATGAGATTGAAGTTGACTTTAGCGATACCGACAAGCAACTGACGGGCGTACAGGCCATTATCATTGATGAGTGGACGCAAGCGTTAGACTTACTAGATAACTTACGAGCAGGATTTGCTAAAACGGCAAGCATCGTGTCGGCTGTCGCCAGCGATGATAAGCGTGAAGTTGGTGAGAAGTTCAAAGATTACTTCGAGCATAGCGAAAGCCTTGCGCGTCTACCCAATCATCGTCTATTAGCGATGTTACGTGGTCGCCAAGAAAATGTTTTAGGCTTAAAAATAGAAGGCGAAGACGCGCCATTTATCGAAAAAATCATTCAGCATTTTGAACTCAACGCTAAAGCACCTGCTGCGCGCCAAGCGTTCTTGCATGAAGCAGCGACTAGCTTGTGGAAAGACAAATGGCGTCCGCATATTGAGCATCGCTTGTTGACTGAAAAGCGTTTGACTGCAGAAGCCGATGCTATTGACGTATTTGCTAATAATTTACAGCACTTGTTGATGTCAGCGCCTGCGGGTCGCAAAGTGATATTAGGTGTTGACCCCGGTATTCGTCATGGCGTCAAAATGGCAATTGTCGATGCTCAAGGTCATGTCATGATCGATGCTACTGACAAACCAGTGATCGCTACGGTGTATCCCTTTGCTCCCGATAATAAGATGAGCGAAGCCAAAACCGTTATTGATGCGTTGCTTAGCACTTATCATGTCGATTTGGTTGCTATTGGTAATGGTACCGCTAGCCGTGAAACCGATGCGATGGTTAAAGAGATTTTGGGCGCAAACAGTGCATTAAAGGCTAAAACAGTTATCGTCAATGAGTCTGGTGCCTCTGTTTATTCTGCAAGCGAGCTGGCTAGTGACGAGTTGGCAAACCTTGATGTCTCAGTACGTGGAGCGGTTTCTATTGCCCGTCGCTTGCAAGATCCACTATCAGAATTGGTTAAAGTCGATCCAAAAGCCATTGGTGTCGGTCAATATCAGCATGACGTAAACCAAAGTCAGCTGGCAGATAGTCTTGATAAAGTGACTCAAGATAGTGTTAATGCGGTTGGTGTTGATGTCAACACAGCCAGCCCTGCTATCTTGGCGCATATTGCGGGTCTCAATCGTAATGTCGCCCAACAAATCGTCACTTATCGCAAAGAACACGGTGCATTTGATAGCCGTGAAGCTCTAAAGAATGTTCCACGCTTGGGTGTCAAAACCTTTGAGCAAGCTGCTGGTTTCTTAAGAGTGCGCGATGGTAGCAATCCACTTGATGCGACTGGTGTGCATCCAGAAAGCTATGCCTTGGTTGACAGTATATTGGCACAAACGGGTAAAAATTTAGCGGAAATACTTGGCAATGACGGCGTGCTAAATACTATAGATACCGCTGCAATTACTGCCAATGATGAAAATATCAGCATCAAAGCTATTATCGAAGAGTTGGCAAAACCAGCACAAGATCCACGACCTGAGTTTAAAACCGCCAACTTCCGTGATGACGTCAATAGCATCAAAGATCTCACGCAAGGTATGATGCTTGAGGGTGTGGTTACGAACGTGACTGCGTTTGGTTGCTTCGTTGATGTGGGTGTGCATCAAGATGGCTTGGTACATATCTCACAAATGGCTAATGACTTCGTCGCAGACCCAATGAACCGTGTCAAACCGGGCGATATTATCTCTGTTCGCGTTATCTCCATTGATGAGTCACGTGGTCGTATTGGTTTCAGTATGAAGCCAGAAGTTGAAAAAACAGTACGCGCGCCAGCTAAAGTGACACCAACTAACGATAATAGCGCCGATGACAAAAAGAGCCGTCCACGTACCAGTCGTCCAGCAGTTAGTAATCGTCCGGCAGCTGATGATAAGCGTCGTACGCCACGGGGTAAGCGTCAAGATAAAGGCACAGCTAGTGCTAGCGACAATCGCACTAATACCGCCAAGCCAAAACCTGAGACGCCTGTCAAAATGGGTACTTTAGGAGCATTATTACAAGAAGCAGGCGTCACTAAGGGTAAAAAGTAATCGCTTTGAGTAATAGTTCTAAGCACATAACAAGTATTCTTGTTTAATCATAAAAAGGCAGCCTAATGGCTGCCTTTTTTACTATATTAAAATTCAGTGTCAGAGCATTGTATCTGAATAAGTATAAGCACAATTCTATTGATTACTCTAACTTACTCGTCATTATCCTCTAAGCGAATGACTGGAAATGTCTGATTTATTTCGATGTTGTCAATAATATCAGCATCTGCTTCTTGACCTAAAATGACAGCACGATTGTCACCATCTGTGACTGCAATAGCAGTACCTGTGCTCGTATTGATGCGCTGTAATCGATCTGCAGGCGCAATAATAACTTCTTTCACGCTATATTTAGCCGGACGTATCACACGTCTAGTCTCGACTACTACTGCATCAACAGTACGTTCTTCAGCAATAGCGATTTGCGCTGCGGGTGCTTTTACTTCGCTCACAATAGGCATTGGAAACTTGTCACCAAAGTGGTTATCACATTGCTGCATACTCAAGCGCACAGGGCTACCATTTTTGTCCGTATAGACGTTTACAGGCATGTCGGCAGCGATAGGTACATATTTACCAACAAGAGCACCTGATACACCGTAACGCCCATTTGATTGCCCGACACCTAGATCACAAGCACCTGCTTCGTAACCAGAAGTACGCAAGTTGTTGCTGCTGACTACACTCTCAGGAATCATCACTTCGGACAGGCGCATTTTTTTGACACTAACTTCACCAGCACGGCGCATAGGGTTCTGATAAGTATAAGGGGTATAGAATTTAGCAGAACCTTCTTTTACCGCGGTAACACATTCATCATAGCTGTCATAACCGACGTTGCCGTGTTTATCGGTTTTCATTCCTGCATTAGCAGAGCTGGCAAACATCATTAAACCTGACGTTAATATAGCCGTTGTTAATAAATTAAATTTCATAGTATATTCCTCTCAATAGTTATTGTTGTTTACAGACATTCATTTTTGAACTGTGATCTTTTAAAGAATGTAGAGCACAAGTATTTAATACTTCAGTAGCGACTAGATTTAGTGTTTACTCGTACTCACCACTTTATGTCTCAATTAATATTACATAACGGATCTTATAGTGGCTGTATCATTAGACTAAGAATGTGTAGTGTTATGTATAAAAAAACAAGAAACCCGTAACTTTCTTTACTAAAAAAATACGTTATTATTATTTATTAACATGAGTTGTCGTTTAGCCATTTTTATTTCGTTTAATCGCTTTCGTTCAGATTGAAGATAAGTCCTAATTCTGCACATAATAAAAAACCGTACCTCATTGCTAAGGTACGGTTGTCCAACTGCCATTATGCGTGATGTTAAAAAATGCTAGCTATTTAATAAACCACTGTCGTACTCAGTAATGCTAATCAGTAACGACTTCAAAATTAATACCCGCATGATTTTCGATTCTCTCCAAAAGCTTATTACCCATCGCAGAGGATGGTGTCCAAAACCCACCTTCAACCTCATCCTTAGCGATATCTTGTGCTAGACACAAGGCCGACTGTGCCAACATCTGCGAAGTACTGCCGTAGCCGGGATCCTTATCACCAGTAACTTTAGTCATAATAGTATCTTTTTTAGAGGTCTGTCCAAAGAAGCGGATATCAAAAAATCCATTATCTTGATCAGATTTAGAAGGACCAGATCCAGACTTAGGAAGTACATGATTTGATAACAAGTCGCGACTCGGTTTGAACATCATTGCGGTTGCAAAACCCAATAGACCTGCACTCAGGCCATAGCTCATTAGCTTACCTTTGACACCATCTTTCATCCACATCGCTTCATCATACTTAAACTCACGACCATACTCATAGCCCATCAACTGGTTACTGCGATGTACGATACGGGTATTGATACTCGCCATCACAAAAGGTGCCATCCAGCGACTGTGCTCAGTGTCGTATTCAGGTTTGCTGATGTTGTCTTGACGCACAGAGGGTGCATCTTTATCATCATTCAGTAAATAAGGATTGGCTACTTGCTTACGGCGTGCTTTATCTTGTCCCGCTTCTTCAAATATCGTCGCCATAGACGCAATCGTACCGCCAGACAAGCCACCTTTAGCGGCTTTGACGCGCATATGAATAACATCACACGCTTTGTTAAATTTAATTTCGGCTTGCTGCTGGGTGAAATACACCCCTAAATCTGAAGGAATAGAGTCAAAACCACATGAATTAACAATACGTGCACCGCTTTGCTTGGCAGCATCTTGGTATTTGTCCATCATATCTTTGATAAAGATCGCTTCGCCCGTTAGATCGACATAGTCAGTACCATTGGCTGTGCAAGATTTTATCAGTGGCTCACCATATTTTAGATAAGGACCTACCGTTGAGATAATGACTTGTGTCTGTTGGGTCATAGCATCTAGACTATCGTCATCATCGCTATTGGCAATAATAATATCAACTTGACTACTCTTCTCTCCATCCTTTTGTACTTCGCTGATTTCAGCTTGTAGTTTTTTTAGTTTATCTTCATCACGACCCGCTATTGCCCACGATACTTTAGAATCTGCCGCCAAGAACTGCGCCAGATAACGCGCTGTAATTTGCCCCACAAAACTGGTAGCACCATAGAGAACGACCGAATACGGGCGCTCTTGACTGACAGAGGACTTTTTAGCTTGCTCTATAGATGACTTTGCTGTGTTGGTATCTATCGATTTATCTTTACTGGTATCCATAATTGAGTTCCTTAGTTACTAATCATTGGGTATAAAAAGCTAATTTTTATAGTCATTTTTCGAGATAGAGATATATGAGTTTGATGGCTAAGTTTTACAACGGTAGCACGCTATATAACTGTTTAAATAATTTTGTAAGTGCAATAAGCATAAATTATATGGACATATAGTCTCTTAAATACCTAGCAAAATCACGTAATGTGATAAATTTGCTACAAATAAGGCGATATCGCTACATAGGTTACACAATATAGCCTGATGATTACCAAAGTGAACGGTTCATATTGCAAAACATTGCTAATCTAGCGTCATTACCAATAAGTAATATTTATTGGATAATAATACCAATAACAAAGTAGTTAGCATTAAAATTAATAAGAGTATTGAAGATATTCACGAGTAGTTTCTAAGATTTAACGACTACC
>JBBSUA010000073.1:0-8081 GCA_038235315.1 Pseudomonadales bacterium
ATGTGCTGAATAAACTGGGCGCTCAAAGGCTGCCGCTCATCATTGAATAGATACTGCAAAATAGCCAATTGACCACTTGCCGCTTGTATCAATTGTGGAATAATTTGCTCTGTTAGCGCCGTTTGTAATTGAGCTAGATTATTTACAGAGAATAAAAAAGCATGACCAAGTTGTGCCTCTTGTCCCAATACGGCAATGATACGCTGATTGAGACCAGATAATACTTTTGCCAAATCAATAGTGCTTGGTGGTTGATGAGCATCACTGTTTGCAGAGTTTTCAGACACGTTAATAATCGGTAAAAGCTGTGCTTGTGGTTGACAGTCAATGAAGCGAAAACGCCGACGCAATGCCATATCAAGCGGTGCTAACGAATGATCTTGCGTATTCATCGTCGCATAGATATCAACGTTAGCGGGCACACCAAATGGGCGTCCAGAATAAGCTAAATTAACTCGCATCGCATTCGGCTGTCCTATACGTTTATCTGGCTCAATGAGACTAAGTAATTCGCCAAATACTCGCGATACATTGGCTCGATTAATCTCATCAATGAGTATCGCATAGCGTTGTTCGGGGTCGTCAGCAGCGCGCTGACATAATTTTAAAAATGCGCCATCTTGAATATCATAATGTATATGACTGGCCTGTTCGCTTTGATTGCTTTGACTGCCCACATTCAGAACGGGACGAATACCCTCGACGAACTCCTCATAACCGTAAGCTTGATGAAAGCTCACCATACTAAAGCGCGGCTTATAAGTATTCAGTGGTGTGTTATCTTGCTGAGCTTGATTGAACTGTGCAAGCTGTTGGGTTAATTCTGTTAGTAGCGTCAAACTATCAGGTAATAAATACCAAGCTCCGCTCTCATCTTTATCAAAGTAGGCTTGGCTGGCACGATTTTTATAAGTGACGGTTTTTGAGGTTACTGGACTGTGCATCTGTAGCACTGACCATGCCGTATTACTTAAGTTTTTGTCGCGCTCGTTTTGCGTCGCTTTTGCCACAAAAAAATCATGAGCAATGATTTCAGGTACTTTTACTAAGTCTTGCTGCTTTTGTTTTAAATCTAAAAATACCAAACATACGACATCACGCCAGCTCAATTCGTACAATAGCTGCATTAATAATTCATTATCATTGGCAGAAGGTAACTGATCGGTGTACTGTTTTGCAATTTGTAGTAATTGATAAGTCTTGCCTGTGCCTGCAACACCAGTATAGATAATATTGGTAGGTTCACTGGCGGGTACGTCCGTAGATATTTCATACATAGCGTGACTCAGCATCTAAATAGTTTGAGCAAAAATACAAAACCTGATATTTATCAATGCATTCATAGTGCAGTAACCACGGTAAATAAGTGACGTTTTCATTTTTTATGGTCGTAGTAGTCTATGCTAATAAAGACAGACAGCCACAGGTTAATGCTACCATAGCTAAATATATAAATAGTCCACATTGAGGAATATCATATGCCAGGGTTACTAAAAAAACTTCCTTCTAAGGCAAAATTACAGGCCAAAGCAGCTAACGTTATTAAGCCTCAAACTGACGTTACACCTACTAAGCTAAAGCCAATAAACAATCAGTTTACTAAGCTGCTATCGGTTACTAAATACTTGCCAGCGAACGCGCGCTCAAAGATTTTGTCCAAAGCTTTTGGTAAAGTAGTGCCTTATGTGGGTACGACTGGTGTCTATTATGAGACGGTCGAACCCAATCAAGTCGTGGTCAGCTTGGCTAACAGTAAAAGCGTCCAAAATCATATCGGTTCTATTCATGCCGTAGCCGTCACACTACTTGCAGAAACGGCCACTGGTTTTATTTTAGGATTGAACCTACCGTCTGATCGTATACTATTGATTAAGTCGTACTCAGTAAACTTTTATCGCCCCCTCAAAAAAGGGCAAGTTGCCGCTATCGCAACCTTGACTGACGCGCAGCGTTTAGAAATTCTAAACACGCCAAAAGGTGAAATGGTTATACCTTGTGTGATCAAGGATCGTGACTCTGATAGCGAACGTGACTCTATCACGGTTGAGATGACATGGGCGTGGATACCTAAGTCTGAGCTAGAAGCCCGTCGCCAAGGCAAAAAAGGGTCAGATCAAGCAGAGACAGCAACATTGGAAAATACGTCAGAATCTACGCCAAATGACGAGTCAAAACATAAGTCAGATATAGTTGATGCTTAATAAAACATATACAGTGTGGTATGACGCAAGAGGCATATAAATTTTTCTTGCTTGCTGTGTCTACGCTGACAGAGGCTGCAAAAAATGTATACGTCTCTTGCTGAATCTTTTTTATATTGGACTGACTATAGCAATGATGAAAGCATCTAATCGTTAACGCCAGCGTTGAAATTGACTGTATCGCTACAAAATAGCCAATCGCTTTGAGGCAGCTACCAAAACCTTTTTTTAAATAATCAAAGCGTCTTCCGTCAAGGCGCTCTCTTTGGTTACTCGTAATACCTCTTCTAAGGTAGTGCGACCAGCAATCACTTTGCGCAGTCCATCCGCACGAATTGAGGGCGTCTGTTGTCTTGCATACTCTTCTAACTCGAATTCTGCCGTATTACTATGAATCATACGCCGTAAGGTATCATCAACAGGCACAACTTCGTATATTGCGGTACGACCTTTAAAACCTGCTTGATTGCATTTATCACAACCGACGGCTTTAGGCAGTTTAATTTCAGCGTTATTATTATCAATCTCACTGAACAATTTTGCTTGCTCCGCATCTGCCAACTCCCAAGTATAGCAATGAGTACATAATGTCCGTACTAACCGCTGAGCGACGACACCAATCAAGGATGACGATAATAAAAATGGCTCAACCCCCATGTCTTGCAGGCGGGTTACTGCTCCAATAGCTGAGTTGGTGTGCAACGTTGATAATACCAAATGTCCTGTCAGCGAGGCTTGCACGGCAATTTCAGCGGTTTCGAGATCGCGAATTTCGCCAACCATGACCACATCTGGATCCTGACGCAACATCGCTCGCAAGCTTTTTGCAAACGTCATATCCACTTTATTATTAACTTGGGTCTGTCCGATACCATCTAGCTGAAACTCAATCGGATCTTCAGCCGTTAAGATATTGCGAGTCTGATCATTAAGATCGGTTAACGCTGAATATAGCGTGGTGGTCTTGCCGGAGCCGGTCGGACCCGTCACGAGGATAATGCCATGTGGGCGATGAATTAAGCGTGTCAGCTCGCTATAATCATGATCCGATAGCCCCAAATAGGTCATGTTTAGGCGACCAGCCTGCTTATCTAATAGCCGCATAACCACTCGTTCGCCAAAGCTTGATGGCAAAGTTGATACCCGTACATCAACTTCGCGTCCCGCTAGCCGCAAACTAATACGTCCATCTTGTGGCACGCGCTTTTCAGCGATATCAAGCTTCGCCATAACTTTGATACGTGAAACCAGTAGCGGCGCTAGTTGGCGCTTGGGCGTAATGATTTCTTTGAGCTCACCATCCACGCGAAAACGTACGACCAAACGCTTCTCAAAGGTTTCGATGTGAATATCTGAGGCATTAAGACGGATAGCTTCAGACAACAAGGCATTGATAAGTCGAATAATAGGCGCGTCGTCTTGTTGATCCATGAGATCTTCAGTCTCAGGAACGCTATCTGCTAAGCTGTCGAGATCCGGATGATCCTCTAAGCCAGCGGCGATATGCTGAGACTCGCCAGTATTACCAGCATAAGCGGCGTTCATACGTCGCTCAAAATCCTCAGGACTGACGCTGTCATAAGTCGGTACACCACGCACGCCTTGTTGCTGCAAAAACCGTACTGCCTCATTGATAGCAGATAGTGGGGTCGCCTTAGTCAGTACTAGTGTTGGTGGCAACTCAGGATCAATTGCAAGAAGCGCTAGTAGTTGATGGCGCTTTGCAAAACTGTACGGTAACTGCATCATAAAGACGACCTAGTAAGTAACGCATTAAAAATAGTGTGGTAATTTAATGATGTTATAGTTTGCTAAATAGATAAATCAAAAGCCAGTAACTCTTAGACAATGAAACTGGATAAACAGTATCAGTAAGCGCGTATGAGTTTGTTATACTAGCATTTTGTTTTACTTTACTAGTAAGTTTTTTATGCCAGTCAGTATTTTGATAATGACGCTCTATTCATTAAACACCGCATCATTTTTAATTATATTTGGTTATCATAATATTTTAAATCTTATCACCTATTTGTTATTAGGACGTTATATATGTCACAAGCCACAACTGTTGCTCACGATAAGAACTTAATGACACAAGATACCTTTACTGTGGGTAGCCGTACGTTTTCGTCTCGACTGCTCGTAGGTACGGGTAAATATAAAGATATGAATGAAACAGGCATTGCTATTGCCGCCTCTGGAGCAGAAATTGTAACGGTTGCTATCCGCCGCACTAATATTGGTCAAAATCGTGATGAGCCCAATTTATTGGATGTAATTTCACCAGATAAGTACACTATTTTGCCTAATACTGCTGGCTGTTTTGATGCTGAAACGGCGGTACGTACTTGCAAGCTTGCTCGCGAGTTATTAGGGGGGCATAATCTAGTAAAGCTTGAAGTATTGGGGGATGAAAAAAGCTTATATCCCAACATTATGGAAACGCTAAAAGCCGCCAAAGTACTAATCGATGATGGGTTTGAGGTGATGGTCTATACTTCAGACGACCCTATCGTCGCGCAAGAACTAGAAAGCATGGGCTGTGTCGCCATTATGCCACTTGGCAGCTTAATTGGTTCTGGTCTTGGCTTGCTTAATCGCCATACGCTGAGTTTGATTATAGAAAACGCTAAAGTGCCTATATTAGTCGATGCTGGCGTAGGCACAGCCTCAGATGCCGCCATTGCTATGGAGCTTGGGTGTGATGGTGTGCTCATGAATTCGGCGATTGCCAATGCGCAAAACCCAGTACTTATGGCACAAGCAATGAAGCATGCTATTTGGGCAGGACGCGCTGCGTTTTTGGCAGGAAGAATGCCGATGCGTAAAATAGCAACGGCCAGTTCACCGCAAACGGGTTACTTTTTTCAATAGTTTTTAACATTGCTTTTTAACGTTATTTTTTAACGTTGAAAAGCAATGAAGTATAATTTTAATAGTCTTTTGAATATACAACTATAATACACAGCTCATTATTCATCGCCATAAAAGGATTTATTATGCGACTTATGACGGCAGTCGATCAGTTATTTTTGCTTCTTGAATCGCGCAAGCAGCCAATGCATGTCGGCGGTTTATTCTTATTTGATTTGCCAAGTGATGCGCAAGGCAAGGATAATGATTTTGTCTACAAACTTGCCCAGAAATTGCAAAACTCTGAAGTACCACCAAGCTTTCCCTTTAACCAAGTACTAGAGAATCTATTATTTTGGAAACAAGATGAAAACTTTCATCTTGAACATCATTTTCGTCATGTCGCATTACCCAAGCCTGGACGTGTGCGCGAGCTATTGATGTACGTATCAAAGGAGCACAGTCGCTTATTGGATCGTGCGATGCCCTTATGGGAATGCCATGTTATATAAGGCATCCTGCCAGAAACTGATGGTGGCCCTGAGCGTTTTGCCTTATATTTCAAGATTCATCATTCATTGGTCGATGGCATTGCTGCCATGCGCTTGGTTGAAAAAGCATTATCGCAATCGCCGACGGAACCCGTTACTCTACCGATATGGTCATTGATATCGCGTCATCGCAATCCAAACGATGCCCTACTACCTGTTGCGCGCTCTGCTGCTCGTATCATAAAAGAGCAACTATCCACTATCAAGCCTGTGTTTACCGAACTGTTTGATAACTTTAAACACTATGGTGAAGAAGACTACGTTGGCACTTTTGATGCGCCAAGGAGTGTTTTGAATCGGCGTATTTCAGCATCAAGACGAATTGCTGCTCAGTCTTATGATATTCAGCGCTTTCGCACGATTGCTGATGAGCTCAGTATGAATCTGAATGATGTGGTACTTGCTGTCTGTTCAGGCGCGCTTCGTCATTATTTGCTCAGTCTTAATACGCTACCTACCAAACCGCTTATTGCATTCGTGCCCATGTCGCTACGCCGTGATGAAAGCGTGTCAGGCAATCAGATCTCATTTTTGTTAGCCAATCTCGGCACTCATTTAGAAGATCCGCTGCGTCGATTGCAACTGATTCATGACAGTATGAATAGCGGTAAACGTCGCTTCCGACGTATGAATCAAGCACAGGTTATTAATTACAGTGCGATTGCGTATGCATGGGAAGGTTTAAATGTATTTACGGGTCTATTCCCCAGAAAACAAGCCTTTAACCTTATTATCTCTTGTGTGCCTGGTTCCAAAAAGCCGCTATATTGGAATGGCGCGCCACTCAAAGCACTGTATCCAGCTTCTGTTATCGTTGATGGTCAGGCACTGAATATCACTTATGCCACTTATTTGGATAAGATTGATTTTTGTATTACCGCTTGTAGCAAGATACTACCGCACGTACAAGATATGCTCACCTTTATTGAAGAAGAGTTGTGTATATTGGAGCGAACGAGTAAAGAGAAGTGTTTAGGAATGAGAGAGTAAGTTGATAAAATTGCCAATTGGCACATAATAAAAAAGCGGACTTTATAAAAAGTCCGCTTTTTTTATTATCGCTTATCAATGCTATGTTTTAATTATCTACAGGCTTAAACCGCATCGCCCCATGCTGGAACAACCACTTGCATCAATGGTTTCAATAATTTGATGTTACAAGCAAAGATAGAGCCCGTTTTCATAGAATCATGTGCGCCTTTGTGATCGACAACGGTACCACGAGCTTCCGTTACAATAAGCTCGCCAGCTGCGATATCCCAAGGCTTGATAGACATCTCAAAGTAGCCATCAAAGCGACCTGCAGCCACGTAGCATAAATCTAATGCTGCTGAGCCCAAACGGCGAATTTGTCCACCATTTTCAGTAATTTTTAATAGGCTGTCAAAATGCTGTTTAGCATAAGAGACCACTTCACCATTACGTTTACGCTCTAATGGATGACCAGTAGTAAAGATACCACCATCGATGGTTTGACGTTCGCTGACATTGAGGCGGCGATTATTTAAGCGAGCGCCTTTACCACGGCTAGCCGAAAACATCTCGTCACGGACAGGATCATAGACTACGCCATGTTGGGTGACGCCTTTGTGCTGTACGGCAATAGACACACAGAACTGCGGTATGCCATGGACAAAGTTTTTGGTGCCATCTAGCGGATCAATAATCCAGCACCAATCGGCATCTTCACCGCGACCATGCTTCATTCCGAACTCTTCACCCAAGAATGAATGGTTAGGATAGCTGCTCTTCAACGTCTCAATGGTTAACTCTTCACTAAAGCGGTCAATGCGCGTGACCAGTCCATCAAGCCCTTTTGACTCAGTATCAAATTCAACTTTATGGCGGTTTTGATGCGCATATAAAATCTCTTTACCAACTTTTTCAGCAGCACGCGCTGCGATGACGACCATGGGTTCCATAAATAACCTATTTGTTTGTTAAATGAATACTACTCGATGAATAAAAACTAAAACCCACTGTCATCGCTTTCAAGCACGTCATAATATATGATTGCCATCAGCTACTGCCCAAGTTGTCAAACAATCAACACCTACGGCAAGCAGGCGGTATTTTATCTTTTTTATAAAATTTTTGGTATCGCTAATAATGAGCACTATTAACCAATTTGGTTAGGCGTTTGGTAGATTAATTGCTTAAGTTGCGCAATTAATCCTGCAACGTCTAAACCACAATCAGTAAGCTGTTCTGCTTGCGAACCATGCGCTATAAAACGATCGGGTATACCGATATTACGAATTGCCGGACGATTGAGTGCAAAAGCAGCCGAGGCATTAAATAAATATTCATTAACGGCGCTACCAGCACCACCCATGATGGTATGTTCTTCTAAAGTCGCAATATGAGTGACGCCTTGTTCTAATAACTCTTCTATCAAATCTTTATCTAAGGGCTTGACCCAACGCATATTGACCACTTGGATTTGGCAATTAGTATCAGCATTTGATACTCTTTC
>JBBSUA010000074.1:0-8023 GCA_038235315.1 Pseudomonadales bacterium
CCTGTTAAAATGCAGTCGCAAACTGGTCAATCACAAAAGATTGCGATGACTGCACCAGTGAGTATGCAGCAAAAAGATGGCAAATGGCGTGTACAGTTTACTATGCCAAGCAACTATACGATGAAAACCCTACCCAAACCTAATAATCCAGATATTACTATCAATGAGGTACCCGTTCAGACTTATGGGGTGATTAAATTCTCAGGATTGGCAGGAGAGGAGAAAGTGGCTACTAAAACAGAGGAATTGCAAAGTTGGATGCAGAGCCAAAATTTAGCTACCACGGGTACACCAGAGTTGGCACGTTATAATCCACCGTGGACGCTACCTTTTATGCGCCGCAATGAAGTTATGATTAGCTATCAACAAAAATAATGATTAAGATTTATGATTAATACGCAAAAAAAAGACAGTATTAACTGTCTTTTTTAGCAAAAAATTTATAATGAGATTTAGCTGTTTTGTTCGCGAATGATATTAAGCATACGGCGTAACGGTTCAGCAGCGCCCCACAATAGCTGATCGCCGACTGTAAATGCCCCTAGATATTCAGGACCCATATTGAGCTTACGTAAGCGCCCGATCGCCACTGTTAAAGTACCAGTGACAGCTACAGGTGTTAAGCGCTGCATAGTGGATTGTTTATCATCTTCGACAACGTCTAACCACTGATTGCCGCTGTTTTTGAGCGCATCTTCAATTTCTGCTAACGGAATATCTTTTTTGAGCTTGATCGTTAATCCCTGAGCATGGCAGCGCATCGCTCCAATACGCACACACATACCGTCGATAGCGATGTGGTTCTCAGCGTCATTACCCAAAATCTTATTGGTCTCAACGCCGCCTTTCCATTCTTCTTTTGACTGCTTATTGTCTAACTGCACATCAATATAAGGGATTAAGCTACCAGCAAGAGGCACACCGAAGTATTGCTGAGGAAAGTCGGGTGAGCGCTGAGTTTGGGCTATTTTTTTGTCGATCTCAAGTATCGCACTAGCAGGGTCAGCCAGCTCGTCTTTTACTGCATTATGTAGCACACCCATACCTTCGATTAACTCGCGCATATTATTAGCGCCAGAGCCACTAGCGGCTTGATAAGTCATCGCGCTGACCCATTCGATCCAACCCCTGTTAAACAATTCACCGATTGCCATCAGCATCAGCGACACGGTACAGTTACCACCGATGAAGTCTTTTTTACCGCTGTTCAAAGCATTATCGATGACGCTGCGATTGACTGGATCTAGGATAATGATACTGTCATCTTGCATACGTAATGTGCTTGCAGCGTCAATCCAGTAGCCGTTCCAACCACTATCGCGCAAGGGCTGATGTACCTTTTGCGTATAGTCACCACCTTGGCAAGTGATAATCACATCACAGTCTGCTAATGCTTTAATATCATGAGCGTCTTTGAGTTGGCTGGTTGCAATACCGTCGAAGCTTGGTGCATTACCACCGGCGTCACTGGTTGAAAAAAACACATGCGTTATACCCGTAAAATCTTTTTCTTCACGCATACGCTGTATTAATACTGACCCTACCATCCCGCGCCAGCCTACCAAGCCCACTGTTAAATTACTCATGAAACCTAATCCTTTTTTACCATAATTTTTGACACTATCAACCGTTAACAATGCCGTGAATAGCTATAAAAAGCAAGGCGTTTTAGATGATTTATAGGTTTTTTCAATGACTATTAACTAGGGTGTTCATAACTTTGAGTTATGAACACGATAAGATATTTGTTAGACTACGGCAGATTTTATTCAAACAAAAGACAATAGCGTTCAAACATGCTGCGCAATTAGTGTCGATATTGTAATATTTTGATGACAGGATAAAATAATAACGGGCAAGCATTAGACGGTGTCTTGTTGAAGTGCTAAAGTAAGACTTGGTCCTTACTGCCACCACGGCATAACTAAAGTCTTAGCTATTAAAGTTTGAAACAGTATTTTCGTAATGCTCTGTGCCTCTGGTTTGTCTACTAGAGCACATGTTTGAATGTGACATCAACTCAATAACTGGTTAATAATACCTATGGATCTATCCTTAATTTTTTATGGCGTGCAGCTGCTAGCCGGGCTAATAGCCTTTGTTACGGTTTGGGGCTGGTTGCCACTAGATAATTGGTGGGTACGCGGTGTTGATTTTCCACGTATTCAAATTATCGTTCTTGGTATGCTTGCATGGGTTGGTATGCTGCTATTTTGGTCACAATGGCAGTTAAGTCAATGGCTATTATTTATCGCCTTATGTATTACTCTAGGGTTTCAGCTCAGAATGGTATTGCCTTACACCAAAATGTGGAAAAAAGAAGTTGAAAAATCTAAAGATAAGCCAGAAGGCGAGGCACATCACCTAAAGATAATGGTATCAAACGTACTGACTGACAATAATGAGATGCAGAAATTAGTCGATTTAGTTGAGCAAAAGCAGCCTGATATTTTAATTACCCTTGAAACCGATGATAAATGGCAACAAGCGCTGAGTGTTATTGAGTCAGATTATCCATACACGGTTAAAGTACCATTAGATAATCTATATGGCATGCACTTGTATTCTAAACTTGAGCTCATAGATCCTGAAGTAAAATACCTCATGATTGAGGATATTCCTTCCATTCATACTCAAATACGTTTGCAGAGCGATCGTATTATTTGGCTTTACTGCTTACATCCGATGCCACCAAGTCCTACCGAAGCAGATAAATCGACCACTCGAGACGCAGAGCTGCTGATGGTTGGACGCCACATTAAAGAGAATGAGCAAACGGCCATATTGGCAGGCGATCTTAATGATGTGGCTTGGTCAAAAACGACTCGTCGCTTTCAACGTATCTCAGGATTACTAGATCCTCGGATTGGCCGACATTTTATTAATACCTTTCATGTTGATTATCCTTTTTTACGTTGGGCGCTCGATCATATTTTTCATAGCGCCTGTTTTACGGTCGTCGATATTAAACGTATGCCGTCCATAGGTTCTGATCATTTTCCTGTATTGACTACTTTACAGTATGAGCCAGAAGAAACCAGTAAACAGGAAAAAAATGCGCCTGCTATGCAAGCTGAGGATATTGCTGAGACAGAAAATAAAATCAAAGAAGGTAAAGAGGAAGGGAAAAAGCTTTCAAAAGAACACGCAAAAGAGCAACAACAGTGTCATTAGAACAAAACTGTCATTAGAACAAACACAAAATATCTGACAAACGCGCCGTTGTACCTGTAAGCAAAAGCTTACAGTAAATAGGGTCTTTGGCGTCTAGCGGCCTACAAGCAATCGCCCTATAATAACATCATCAACACAAGGACAGGCAAGGATGCAGTGTTGAGACAGTAGCAACATAAGTACAGGTCAGCCCACTGTATTAGAGGCTATCGTTTATGACTTAGGATGAGTCAGCATGGAAGATATAATAACAATATGAAACGTCAAAAACCCGAACCCATTGCCCTAGGTTCGGGTTTTTTCTTTACGCTTAAACCGTATCAAACCAAGCATTGCTATAGTGATTTATTGCATCGTCGAAATGTACATATATGCCCTTGTCATCTACAGTGCCATACCAACATTCACTATTACCCTCTAACAGTAACTCAAAATATTTATCATTAATGAATTCACCGACCGTATAAAGTTCCCCTTTCTCATAAAATTCATTGCCATCTGTGCATATTAGTTTGTTACCAGTCTGTATCATATCTTCTCCTAAGCCTATTTGGCGACTTACAAAATAACCGACGCTAAGCGTAAAATAATGTTTTTATGCTCTATATATAGTCGGTTCGAAATAAAGTCGATACGTCAATATGGTCGTGCTACTCGTATAAATTTTACTTGCTTGCTGTGTCTACGCTGACAGAGGCTGCGCAAAATATATCCCAGCAGCACTGTATCGGTTTCAAAGTGAATCGACTATATTCATTGGATGTAGGATATCAATGAGGTAGGTAACGGCAAAGATGGTCTGTGTGTCAATTGATAAAATTTTGTCACTATATCTGTATTTCAGTCAGTAAAAATATCTATTTATTATCGAACACATAGCTTTATGTAACTGTTATTGCTTTCAGTTCTCAAACATAAATAAAAACGATAGGCAGTCGTTAGAACTTAGGAGTGTACAGATAGCTGTGAGTTGAAAGATGTCATTAATGAGGTATTTACTACGCATAAAAAAGGGCATACGCATCTGCATATACCCTTAATAATAAATCGTTTTAGTGTGAGATTAAATGATCTGATAACGAAAAGTAAAGCCTCTACTCAAGCACTTGAATATAAGCTTCAGCACGCAGCTCTTGCAACCAATCTTCTTGAGCTTGTGGCGCTAGGCGCTGATACAGTGCTTGACGTGCCATATTGCGGCGATACTGTTCACTGACATCATTTTGACGCTTACCGTCAACCTTGAGAATATGCCAGCCAAACTGAGTCTTGAAAGGTGCGGAATAATCGCCGACTGCTGTATTTTTCATAACGGCTTCAAATGGACCAATCATATCTTCTTCACTGACCCATTCAAGGTCACCACCACGTCCTGCAGAACCTGGATCATCTGAATAAGTAGAGGCTAAATCTGCAAAATTAGCACCTTGACGTAACTGGTTATACAAGTCGTTAATTTTTTGTTCAGCCAGCGCATCCGTTTGTAGCTCGTCGACTTTGATCAAAATATGACGAGTATTCCACTGCGGAACAACCATCTTATCGCTAGCCTTTTTATTGGCTAGCTTAATAATATCGATACCTTCGGGAGTAACCAACGGCGCGCTTACGGCGCCTACTGCAAGCTTAGTGATTTCACTAGATAACTCAGTTGGTAGGGAAGCGGCTTTATTAAAACCCATGTCACCACCTTGTAGTGGTATCGGGTAGTTACCCTGAGCTGCCGCTTTTGCAGCGTCAACATCGACATTTGGCGCTTGCAAACGTGTGCGAAGGTTCTGTGCAACTTTGAGCGCTTCGTCACGTTGAGCTTGCGACAATCGACTGTAGTCGTCAATATAAGGGACACGAATGTGGATGGTTTGATATTCACTTTGATTCAGACGCTTAGCCTCTGGTGAAGCCAAAAAAGCATCAATGTCTTGTTCATTGATTTTTACACGATTGGAAACTTGACGCTGTTGTAATGATTGAATGGCTGAATCTTCGATCAGCTGAGCACGCAAGGTTGCATAGCTACCTGCTTGACTGCTATCAAGACGTTGTTGCAATGCAGCAAGGCTAGTCAGTCCTTCTGATTGAGCGATTTGCGCTAGGCGTTGATTGATAGCGGCTTCATCAGGTTTGAGTCCAACGCGATTGACCAGTGAGAGTTGCAATTCACGTAGTATTAATGAATTTAGTACTTCTGATTGTAGCTGTGCGGAGTTAGCAATAGGTGTACCGGCTGCTTTTGCTCTTGCTTGCGTCTGAATGACCGCATCGATAAGATCGCTTTTTAAGATAGCGTTGTCATTGACGAGCGCTATAATACCATCAGTACTGTTGGCAGGTGTCAAACGACTGCTGTTACTGCCATTAGCTTGTACGCTAGGGTTTACCGTTGCGGCTTGAGCGCTGAAACTCAGTACCAAACCTGCGCTCAAACCCATAGAAAACAACACAGCACGACTGGTTTTGCGTAAAGAAAAAAATCTCATGATGCTCCTCGTTAATGTCATCGCATCGAATAGTAGGTGGTCAATGCTTAGCTATTGTACTGCATAACTCTTAAATATGGTTCAACCACCACAAAAGAGATGATAGTGATCATGTTATCGTTATTTAAATCGTTAATATTTGATTTGGTTTTATATTTAGTGATACTTTAATCTTTCCAAGCCGTCTGTACTGGCTCAAACCCTAAGACTTTGTCCGCCAGCAATCGCGTTAAGCGTCCGCTACCGCTACCAAGTCCATTCAGTCGAATCTCAGCCATAATAGCCTGAGTGGGTTTATCCTTTACATTTAAATCATTATAGTAGCGGCGACCATAAACAGCGAAACCAAAGCAACAATCTTCATAATCAACGCCTAATAGCGCATCAAGCATTCTATCACTACGATAATCATACTGACCTTGTGCCAACACTCGCCAATTATTATTAATTGGGAAAATAGCAGAGGCAGTGAATGCAGACAATGGCAATTGATTGGTATTGTCATCACGTTGACGTTTGACAAAACCGACATTGAATAAACTGTTGTCTGAAGGCTGATAACGCAGCTCTGTGGTAATGTAGTTCAAATCATAGCTAGTGGTCAGCGCGCCACTGACATCGACCCAAAAATTATTATAAGGTTGGGTACTAGCATCCCAGACCATACCTGAAGATGACGTAGTAAAGACAGGTTTTTGATCATCTAGCGTCACTCGACCATCATCAATATAAAACTGTTCTGCAATGCTACCATCGAAACGTGTCACACCCGTTGCATCGATGTAACGATAGTTAATTCCGGGGGTAAACGCGTGTAAATCTTGCAAGCGATCATGACCTAAAAACCAATTGTCTGAAAATAACTGTTCGTAGTTAATAGAGGCAATGCGAGTATTAAAGTTAGGAATTTCGTTTTGATCTTTAAACGGTGCGTAGGTGTATTTTAACCGAGGGCTTAGGAGTTGATATCCGCCCATTGTATCGTCAAAAGCACCGAAAGGCGATCCAGCGCGGTATAGATGTAGACCCGCATCGACACTGACTTGGGGTACTAATACGGACTGGCTACCATTTTTATCACTAAGTGAATTATCAGCTAAGCTGTCTTGGTCGTAGGAGGTATATAAATGCTGTAAGCTAATCTTAGGTTTAATGTAGCCCCACGCTTTTTCCATTGGGTAGGCAGCGCTAATCTTATTATAGAGTCGCACGCCACTTTTTTCGTCCTCAGAGCCATCTTCAATCGATTTTTTAAAATAGGCTGAATCACTAACGCCAGTAATATCAAATGTCTCAAGCCATGGCAGACGATAATTGAGTTCTAACTGTGGTAAGCGCGAGTAAGGTTTATCCTTATCTTGCACAGGTACACCAGTATTGGTAAACGCATTGAGCGTTTGAAAGGTCTCAACCTTGAGCTCACCATTAACATAATCATTGTAATAATTGAGGCGCGCACGTCTTGGTAAGTTCAGCGTATTGTTTGATAAGCCAAGGGTATCAAAATCATTAAGGTAATCAGCATCTGAAACATAGCTATAAGTGGCATCACCACTTAGACGCGGAATGGTGTTCGATGACCAATAATGATCATAAAAAAAGCTGGTGCGATCTTCGCCATTATATTCTTGGTCATTAGGCAAGTACGAGCCATTAAAGATACCTTCGCCATATTGCTCGGTCAAATAGCGAAACTCACCTGAAAGCATGGGGTTTCGATTGCTATAAATGTGGGTATTGATAGTGGCGTCGTAATTAGGTGCTAAGTTGAGATAGTAAGGAATATCGACCTCAAGACCACTTTCACTACCAATGCTAGCACTAGGTAATAAGAAACCGCTACTGCGTCGACTATCGATTGGGAAGTTGAAATAAGGTAAATAGAATACCGGAACGTTAGCGATACGGAAGGTAGCGTCATAAGCTTCACCGCGACCCGTATCGGTATCTAAATCAATAATTTTGGCTTCAAGCTGCCATTTACGATCTGTAGGTGGGCAGGTGCTGAACATCACTTGATCTAGCTCATATTGGCTGTCGTTAGGACGGTTCAATCGTTTAGCATAACCATGCGCTTGCAAAGGTACACTAGCAAAAGCCACGTCATAAGCAGTCGATTGACCTGTTTCTGTGCTATAGGATAAGCTGTCAGCGACACCAATGAGTCCGCCTTGTAACGTTGTTTCGGTGCTTGTAGATTGAGTATTGTTTTGAGTATTGGGACGCACTGATTGTACAGCAGAACCATTACCTATCGCTTGATCCGTAAACAGAACTTTGCCTTGAGCACCCGCCACGCCAGTAACCAAGTCCAACACTACTTTTTCTGCTTCGATATGCTGGCGACCTTGATCTATAATGACATTACC
>JBBSUA010000075.1:0-7985 GCA_038235315.1 Pseudomonadales bacterium
GTGAGATTATTGCTAGTAGTTTATTCTTGTACGATAAGCCCAGTAGTGACAACGCTACATTATATGGTCGCTATTGGGGTTCGCTTGGCGAGTATGACAGCTTGCACTTTGAGCTGTGTTATTATCAAGGCATCGAATTTGCTATCGAGCAGGGTTTAACTTACTTTGATCCCGGCACTCAAGGTGAGCACAAGCTTATTCGTGGATTCATTCCTACCAAGACGCATTCTTTGCATCGTATTTATGATCCGAGGTTTATACCCGCAATTAGCAATTTTTGTGTTGAGGATCGCCTGCGCATGACACAGTATCGAGCGCAAGCGCATGAGGCACTGCCCTTTAATATTGATAACATGCCAAACTTTGATAATGATGCGTAATCGTTATTTTTTCAAATATTCAGTCTCGTTTATGATGATAGCTAGCCTTTAACTATGACCAAATTTAAGTATTCTGCGGCACTCAAAAGTTCACCACCGATCAAGCTACTGCCATGGCTAGACACCAATGGTTCATTGACGGCAATGCTTGAGACCAAAGCGGGGCAACCGTTACGAGTGCAACGACTGTCTGAAGGTTATCGACGTTTGTCTTTAGCCCAAAAGCAGCAGTTAGGGCTACAAGGATCGGCACTTAATCGCCCAATGTTAGCTTGGATACGTGAAGTGCACTTATATGGCGATGATGAACAACCGTGGGTATGGGCACAGAGTGTTTTTCCGCTTCCAAGTTTGCAAGGGCAAGCCCGTCGTCTGCAACAGCTTAAGGGGACACCAATCGGTTACGTACTCTTTAAGCGTAGTCGTACGTTACCTAATCAGCGACACATCCAAAATACAGCTCAAGGCTGGCAGCGGCAGACACGCTATGATTGGTATGGGCGTAAGTTGCTAATTAGTGAAACTTTTTTGCCAAAATTTAATCAAAGATTGCTAGAGGTTTAAATCTGCGAACAGCAAGCTGAAATAGTTGATTGGGTAATCGGATGCTTGGTTGGCATTTTATACTATTCGTTTCTATACAACATGAATTTATAGAAAACTCCCTACTAAAAGTTGGTTTTTATTTATGAGTGACTGATATATAGTATGGCTTCTTTGAAATATTACTGGGTAATCTACTCAGGCAAAGCCGAGTGCTTTTTACGCTCGTAACACAACATTTCATGGTACACTTGTTTGGCAGTAAGATTCTAAGTGCAAAAAAGCATTAGAGTTATTGCTAATTATAATCCGTTAAATCAAGCTACTCTCTTTTAGTCGTTTACCTCTGATAACTCTTCAAAATCTTTTAATAAAAGACATTAAATAGGACATAGTTATGTTTAAAGATATCTCTATCAAGGAATATGATCCAGCCCTTTCTGCAGCCATGGAAGCTGAAAGCGTTCGTCAAGAAAACCATATTGAATTAATTGCTTCAGAAAACTATTGCTCACAAGCAGTCATGGAAGCGCAAGGGTCAGATCTAACTAATAAATATGCAGAAGGCTATCCGGGCAAGCGTTATTACGGTGGTTGTGAGCATGTCGATGTCGTTGAGCAGTTGGCAATTGACCGTGCAAAAGAATTGTTTGGTGCTGAATATGTGAACGTTCAGCCACATTCAGGTAGTCAGGCGAATTCAGCCGTATTTTTAGCGCTGCTTGATGCCAATGACACGATCCTTGGTATGAGCCTTGATGCGGGTGGTCACTTAACTCATGGTGCCCATATTAACTTTTCAGGCATCAACTATAATGCTGTGCAGTATGGTTTAGTTGAAGAGACTGGTCTTATCGATTATGACCAAGTGGATAGCTTGGCACGTGAGCACAAGCCTAAAATGATTATTGCTGGTTTTTCAGCCTATTCACAAGTGGTAGATTGGCAGCGTTTCCGTGATATCGCGGACGAAGTTGGCGCGTACTTCTTAGTTGATATGGCACACATCGCAGGTCTTGCGGCTACGGGTACTTATCCTAACCCAGTACCATTTGCTGATGTTGTAACTAGTACGACCCATAAAACCCTACGTGGTCCACGTTCAGGCGTCATCATGTCACGTGATGATAAGCTTGCCAAAAAGCTTAATTCTGCCGTATTCCCGGGCAACCAAGGTGGTCCGTTGATGCACGTCATCGCGGCTAAAGCGATTTGCTTCAAAGAAGCGTTAGAAGATAGCTTCAAGACTTATCAAGAGCAAGTAGTCAAAAATGCTAAAGCAATGGCTGCTATCATTCAAGAGCGTGGCTATGACATCATCTCTGGTGGTACTGAAAACCATCTGATGCTTATCAGTTTAGTTAAGCAAGAAATGACGGGTAAAGAAGCGGATAAATGGTTGGGTGATGCGCATATCACGGTGAATAAAAACGCTGTACCTAACGACCCAAAATCACCGTTTGTAACGTCTGGTATTCGTATTGGTACTGGCGCTGTGACTACGCGTGGCTTTGATGAAGCAGATGTAAAAGAGTTGGCAGGTTGGATGTGTGATGTGCTTGATGCTCGCGGCGAAGAAAAAGTGCTCGCGGAAGTTCGTGAAAAGGTCGAAGCAATCTGCGCGAAAAAGCCTGTTTATGCTAAAAATCAGTAAGATTTAGAATGCTATAAAATAAAGACCGCTTAGCTATTGCTAGGCGGTTTTTTTGTTTTATGACGATTAAGTTCTCTTAAATATATCTAGGTGCTTTATCTATATTGTAAGATAGCACTGGCATCTTTTGATAGCTTTTATAAGGTTGATCGGGTTCAAATATCATCCTTAAAAAGATAATTTGACGTCTAATTAACAAAAGTTCATAAATATTTTGTTTATTTGATCGTATTAGTATATAGTCAGTATTAACAATTCAGTACCAATAGCAGTACAAATTGTAATAAATAATTGCCTACTTAGTATTGATGTCGTTACAATTACTTAGGCACACATCAGGAAGTGATTCTTATGACAAGGATGTTTATGAAAAAACAATCGTTAATCGCCATGCTATTACTACTCAGCGCCACTGTCGCGCAAGCAGCCGAAGAGGTAGTAGTTGAACAAACAGGTTTAGAAGCATTTGGTGCAGGTCTTGATGGCTTTATGGCCAATACCTTTGGCTGGTTTGTAGACCTGATCTTCTTTTCAGTGCCACTCGGTGATGTAAGCTTTCCACTCATTGTGGGTTGGTTATTAGTTGCCGCAATAGTATTTACGCTCTATTTTGGCTTTATTCAGTTTCGTCTTATAGGGTTGTCTCTCGACATTGTCAGAGGTAAATATACTGATCCCAATCCTGCTGTTAAAGAAGAAGGAGAGGTCAGTCATTTTCAAGCCTTAGCCACTGCTTTATCAGGTACAGTTGGTCTTGGTAATATCGCAGGTGTGGGTGCAGCACTTGCTATCGGTGGACCTGGTGCTACTTTTTGGATGATCGTGGTTGGCCTGTTCGGTATGGCCTCCAAGTTTACAGAGTGTACGCTAGGTGTCAAATACCGTACGATACTGCCCTCTGGTGCCGTATCAGGTGGACCTATGTACTACCTAAGTCGCGGTATGGCTGAACGTGGTATGGGCGGATTCGGTAAGGTTTTAGCCGTTGGTTTTGCCCTTATGACGATACTAGCCACTTTTGGCGCTGGTAACATGTTTCAAGGCAACCAAGCCTTTGCAATGGTAAGCTCTACCTTTGAAATTGATGCTCAATACAGTATAATCTTTGGTGTTGTCTTAGCGGTTTTAGTCGGTTCGGTCATCCTTGGTGGTATGCCTCGTATCGCCACTGTTACTGAAAAAATTGTACCCTTTATGGCTTTGTTATACATCACAATGGCAGTGATCGTACTGGTTGCTAACTTTAACCAAATTGGCACAGCGTTTGAGCAGATCTTCGTTGGTGCTTTCACTGGTGCTGGTGTGGCTGGTGGCTTTATTGGTGCATTAATCCAAGGTTTAAAACGTGCGACCTTCTCTAATGAAGCAGGTGTCGGTTCAGCCGCTATTGCTCACTCCGCGGTAAAAACCAATGAGCCTGCAACTGAAGGTTTGGTCGCTTTACTAGAGCCTTTCATTGATACGGTTATCATCTGTACTATGACCGCGTTAGTTATCACTATATCTGGGGTGAATACCGCAGCAAACTTGCAAGATCAAGCGCTCACTGGTGTAGAGCTAACCCGTGCCGCCTTTATGGAAACAGCACCAATCATGCAGTATTTCTTAGCTGCCGCTGTAATTATGTTCGCTTTTTCAACGATGATTTCATGGTCGTATTACGGTCTAAAAGCTTGGACTTACCTATTCGGTGAAGGTAGAACTAAAGAAATAATATACAAACTTATCTTTTTAGTCTTCGTCGTTATCGGTACTGTCATACAGTTTGGTTTTGTTATCGACTTCGCAGATGCCGCCCTATTCGCAATGGCTATCTTTAACATTATCGGTCTATACTTCTTAATGTCAGTAGTGAAAAGAGAAGTTAATTCTTATGTTGCTCGTGTAAAAAGTGGTGAGATTAAGAAGTTTAAATAATAGCTTTGAATGAATAAGTTTTAATAACTTTATAACTTAAAGAAGCCCGCCAAGACTAATCTTGGCGGGCTTTTCGGTATCTGGTAATCGTTATTTTCCCGATCTCTATTAACCGTTAGGTGGAAGCGTTTTTGAACTCTTCTTAGGCGGATGTTTTAACTTAGCTGTGCTAACCATAGATTAATAGCAAAGCCAATGAATAGTAATCCTGTAAAAGTAGTGCTAGCTATCATTAATCGAGGTGATTGGCTAAATTTACGAGAGAGATTTTTTCCTGAGAACACCATTACGCTTAGGTAGCTGAGGCTAATAACTTGTAGAATAACGGCTAAGATCAAGAAAGATAAAAAAGGGCGAGGGTAGGTAGGCTCAACAAACTGTACAAAAAAGGATAAGAAAAACAAAATGGCTTTGGGATTAGTTAAGCTAAGCAATAGCGCTCGATAAAAGAAGTTTTGGTTAATCGGTGCTGCTAGTGATTTTGGTTGAGCGTCAGTCAATAAATCCGTATGACGAAAGGTTTGATAGGCGCTTATGAGTAGCTTTATGCCTAAGTAAAATAAATATAATCCACCCATTAATTTAATAGCGGTAAATAAGATAGGGTAGAGCTTTAGTAGGCTGCCCATTCCTAAGACGGTCACTAGTATTAAAATACTATCACCTAAAAATATACCAGCTACTGTACGATAGCCTTTTCGTGCACCATGTGCCGCTGACACTGATAAGCAATATAAACTATTAGGACCAGGCAACAAGATAATGATTATCGAGCCGATAATATAGGCAGTAAGATCAGTGATACCGAACATAAAGAATTTCTCACCACTCAAAATAAAGGCTCAAGTATACTGAATGTCATTAGGATTTATTTATGTAAAATCACTCTAGTTTTATACTAGGTAATTTATAAAGTTAATAACACTGTGTTTACTTTAAAGTGGATCGACCATAGTACAAAAGCTGATTATGAATTTGAATTCAACTAATAACCCACAACTGCGGCTGACCAAAATCCTTGTAGGCATCCTCAATAATACTTTTAAAGATATTAAAATCTTCGGTATTAATCTTCTCCACAGTAGTCAAATCAAGCAGTAAATACTGAATCTCACTATCCGTTAAGCAGTCCCATAGTGCATCCCAATTATGACCAAAATAACTAGGAAAATCGCAGGCTTTCGCCACGCTGGTTAATAGCGTGTCTTTATCTAATACTTCCCCAATATGAATAGGGATAGCTTGCTCAGGAATGCTACTAAGCTCTTCGCTATCTTGGTCAACACTATCCTTATCAATACTATTCTTATAAACATAAATAATGGCTTGGCTCATATTAATTTACCTCCAATCGGCTAAAGCTGTCGTAATGGTCAACGGTTAGATAATACACCGTTGGTGGATTGCCACCAGTGACGATACGCCGTGTGCCGCGATGCGATACTCCGGGCGTGGGCACCGTATATTCACGATAGTAGCCTTGTGACTGGGCAGGTAGTCTGCTTTCGCGATTACCAAAAGTTGTACCGTCTTTATTAGGATAAGGAAAAGGCCCGCCTTGTTGAATAAGCGCGATAGTATTGTCTATCTGCGCATCGCCCGTTATAGATCTTGCATTTGCTTGCTCAGACGATGTTTGTGAGCCAGTAGTTGCTGATAAATCCTCTGCAAAAAAACTAGATTTTAAGTCGGCAAAGAAATATACAGCTACTGCGATAATGGCAAGTAAACTAACCAAAGTAGATAGTGAGCTTTTTTTATTGGGGCGGGCGCGACTATTATGATTGTTATTACTACTACGATTGCTATGATGAGTGCTTTGACTGTATTTTTTAGGCTTATTGCTGGAGGTATTGTTAGATAAGTTATTTGGTAAATTTGACTCTGAGCTTTCTAGAATACTCAGCTCAACAGAAGTAACTTCTGTCGCTCGCAATTGATTTTTATGGTTACGCTCACTGTTAAAATAGACGCGTTGACCTATGGTTATCGGGGGCGATAATCGCACGTTGCTAACATGAAAAAACACATCTTCGCTTTGATTGTCAGCGTCAATGAAGCCGTAACCTTTATCTTGATTCCACTTCTTAATTTTGCCACTTTGCATGATCACGTTGCCTTAGAATTTTCTTGTTATAAAGTAGTATATACAAGAGTATAAGTACGAACAAAAAAAACGCCAGCATAAGTGCTGACGTTATTGAATATTTATATTAGACAGTATTTCTGAGTCTATCTTAGTGACCTTAACAGATTACATAAATGGCAATTTAGTGAATATCTGCAATACCGTAGCGTTGACGATATCCACAAAGAAAGCACCAACCATAGGTACAATCAAGAACGCTTTAGGTGATGGCAAATAGCGATCAGTTACCGCCTGCATATTGGCAATAGCGGTCGGGGTTGCACCCATACCAAAACCACAATGACCTGCTGACAATACCGCCGCGTCGTAATCTTTACCCATTACTTTAAAAGTTATAAAGTAGACATAAATGATCATAACCAAGGTTTGTACCAGCAAAATAATCAATACTGGACCCGCTAAATCAGTTAACTGCCATAGCTTCAATGACAATAGCGCCATTGCCAAAAATAGACTTAAAGACGCGTTACCAATAACATCAATAGCGCGATCAAACATATCGAAGTTAAAAACCATCGTCAGTGAGTTACGAATAATGACCCCAGCAGCTAGTGCCCACACGAAGGTTGGTAGCTGAAACCAAGTGCCTTCTGCTACTATGGTCATGATGTCAGCAAACGCCAACGCAGCTGCGAACAGTGCTAAGGTCTCAATAGTAGATGAGGCAGTAATCAGACGAATGTTATCAGGCTTCTCAAACATTTCCTCTTCTCTATCATCATTATCTTCGCTATGTTTGGTACTATATAACGACTGCTGTGCTGCAAGTTTTTCAACTTCACTTGGATTTGGGTTATCCGGTGTGGGTTTTAGACCAAGATTATTAATTAATTTGCGCGCGACAGGACCACCGATTACACCGCCTGCCACTAAGCCATAAGTGGCAACCGCGATACCTAATGTCGTTGCACCAACGACGCCATATTGCTCTTCCAATACTACGCCCCATGCGCCTGCGGTACCATGTCCGCCAGTTAAGGCTATAGAACCGGTTACCAAGCCGAGTAGAGGATCAAGTCCGAGTGCGCTCGCCATCGCCACGCCAACGACATCCTGCAAGATAATAAAGACAGACACCACAACGAGAAAAATTAACAATGGTGTACCACCTGCTTTGAGTCTACCAAAATCAGCACTAAGTCCGATAGAGGCAAAAAACATCAGCATAGTCGCTGTTTGTAATCCTTGATGGAAGTTAAAACTGTAACCCCAAATCAAATTAAGTGCATAAACAATAATCGCTGCAACCAAACCACCGACCACAGGCTCTGGAATATTAAAGTCTTCTAAGACCTTAATTTTTTTAATCATAAAGCGTCCGAGCAACAGCACTAATGTTGCA
>JBBSUA010000076.1:0-7960 GCA_038235315.1 Pseudomonadales bacterium
GTTATAACTTTTTTTGGAAGACTTTAGAGTTGCGACCATTGTTATATTTTTCTTGACGTGGCTGTGGTAAAACACTGGCGTCAACCTCAACGAAACCTTGCTCTACGAACCAATGCGCAGTACGAGTCGTGAGCACAAACAGCTTATGTAACCCATGACTGCGTGCTTGCTGCTCTAAAAATGCTAACAAATCAGCGCCACGGCTACCATTGCGATAGTCAGGATGAACAGCAACGCAAGCGACCTCTGCCGAATCAACATCTAAAGGATAGAGTGCGGCACAGCCTAAAATCATCCCATCACGCTCAATGACACTATAGTTATCAATCTCTTGCTCTAAGCGCTCACGCGAACGCGCCACTAAAATGCCTTGGTCTTCAAGCGGCGCTAACAGCTCAGTCAGTCCAACCACATCATCAATATCTGCATGACGAATCTCTTCATAAGGGTCATGGCTGATTAATGTCCCTGAACCATCGCGTGTAAATAGCTCTTCTAACAATGCACCATCTTTGGCATAAGAGATGATGTGAGTGCGATGAACGCCTTGACGACAGGCGCTACTCGCACAATGTAAGAAATAATTAATTTCATCGGTGACATCACGTTCACGCAAAAAGCGGTCAACTTCATTGGGAATCATCTCATGGAGCGGACGACCATTGTCATTAATGTCAGCCTCTTCTCCTAAGAAAATCAGCTTGTCTGCACCTAATGCGACAGCGGCGCTAAGGGCAACATCTTCTGCCAACAAGTTAAACACTTCGCCAGTCGCCGAAAAGCCCATTGAACCTAAAATGACAATGTGATTGTGCATCAAGTTATTTTTGATGGCATCAACATCGATAGAGCGAACTTCACCGGTCATCTGATAATCAACACCATCCCGGATGCCATAAGGGCGCGCTGTCACAAAGTTACCTGAAACGGCATCAATACGTGAGCCGTACATGGGCGAATTAGCAAGACCCATCGACAGTTGAGCTTCAATCTGCAATCGAATAGCACCAACCGCCTGCAAAATAGAAGGCATCGCTGCGCGCGGGGTCACCCTGATATCTTCATGCAGTGGAGAGACAATATCCACGTCTTTTAAGTTTTTCTCGATTTGCGGACGGGCACCATGAACCAAGACCAATTTAATGCCCAAGCTATGCAATAAAGCAAAGTCATGAATGAGCGTGCTAAAATTTGGGTGCTTGACCGCTTCACCACCAAACATAATCACGAACGTTTTGCCGCGATGGGTATTGATGTAAGGTGCAGAATTACGGAACCAATGGACGTATTCAGGATTAATTTTTGGCATGGCGCTAGTAGTCATAGTAGGAACAGTAATAGTAGATGTAGTAAAAGGGATGTGACAAAAAATTGTCGAATGTTAAAGATTTACCATAGCAAAAAACACCAGTGCGGGCTATCTTTTTATTTCAGCTATTCCAATGCTCGTCCATAAATAGTCGATTATATACACAACATCAACACGGGGTTAGTATACCCCTGAAATCTTTTTGTTATGCTAAGTGGTATTGTTTTAATAATATTGTTTTAATAAACAGCAACGCTATTATGACTTTGATGTCTTAGATCTTTTGATAGCGCTCTTTTTAAAGATTAAAGCGATACTATAAATTCTCATTTAAATCTGACTTGTCTCATTAATAAAATGTAAGATAGCGTTATCTAAAAATAATCCATTGGTCAGCGCTGTACTGCCGATACCTCAATTAGGAATGACAAATACCATGAAAAAAAGCAACCCTTTAGCCAATCCGTTTACCGCTTGGACCGGTCATCGCTTGTTTCACGTCGTTGCCGGCACACTTGTCGGTGTAATGGCAGTGACTCAAGCGACAGCAATGTTGCCCATTCCAGAACCCGCACTTGATAATGCAGTCGTCTTGCAATCAGCGACGAACACAGGTAACTCAAGCGTACAAGCCGTTAATACCAAGATTACAGCGTCGCTTATTAGCGTCAATAGTATGGGACAAGAGACTCTCGTACCCGTTACGGCAAGTACTCGCCTGCAATCGGGTAATGTTTTAGAGTATCAAGGGTTTTTTACCAATACCAATGCTGATCGTGTGCGTCAAATGACGGTGACTATGACTATTCCTGAGCAAGTAGAGCTATTGGGTGGTGTCGCTCCTGATTTTCCTTATGGCAGCGCTGATGGTAATAACTTTGCACGTATGCCACTGCGAGGAAAAGTTGATAATCAGTTACAAGAGATTCCGCTAAAGTTTTATCAAGCGGTGCGGTGGGATATCGAAGGGGTTGGTCTCAATGACACGGTGATGGTCAAATATCGCGCACGGGTAAAATAATCTTAATTGAGCGTTTAATGTCGTCAGAAAGCTTTTATTCATAAGATTAAAAGCATCTATATCCAAAAAGCATGTCAATATTTGACGTGCTTTTTTTTATGGGAAGCGTTGTGCAATATGGTAAGTGTCATCATTCCTTCATATTTAGGCAGTATTGTAGCGGTTCATGCTATAAAAACACGCTATAAAAAATAGTATCTAACTGTCACCGAATAAGGATATTGCTCATGCTTCGCGCCAACCGTCGCTCAGTTACCATTAATAGCCGCATTGAAAATAACCACATTGATAACAACTATGCTAATGACGATTTAAAAAAAATTAAGACAATGCATCGAACTTTGGGACATAAGCTAACCCGAGCAAGTATGATGATAGTAGTGCCAACACTACTTATAACGGGATTAACGGCTTGTAATAATGATAATGACAGTTCAAGCGTTATTAAAGACCCCGTCGACAATGTTTATTCGAAAGTCTCTTTTGTCCCCGCAGGTAGCTACGTGCATGGTAATTTTGATGAGTCTGCTGCCGAAATTACCGCATTTGATCCAACTACACAGCGTGCTTTTGTGGTCAACGCGCAAAATAAAAAAGTCGATGTGCTTAATTTAAAAGATGTTAATAATCCAGTGTTGCTAAAATCACTCGATGTGGCTGATATTGGTAGTACGGTTAATAGTGTCGCTGTGCATGGCGATATCGTTGCGTTAGCCGTCCAAGCGGATATCAAAACAGATAATGGTTACGTTATTTTATACAATGCTAATACTTTAGAGCGCATTAGCAGTATTGAGGTGGGCGCTTTACCGGATATGGTGACTTTTACCCCTGACGGTAAGACACTCCTGGTCGCCAATGAGGGCGAACCCGACGATAATTATGAAGTCGATGCAGAAGGTTCGGTGAGTGTTATTAATATTATCGACATCGATCGTCCTATCGTCAAGACCGCTACATTTGAAGCTTATAACGCTCAGAAGCAAAGCCTAGTTGATGCTGGCGTGCGTATTTTTGGTCAAAAGGCAGATGGCTCGATGAGCTCAGTCAGCGAGGATTTAGAGCCAGAATATATTGCGGTGGCTAAAGATGGTAAGACGGCTTATGTGAGCTTACAAGAGAATAATGCCATTGCTATCATCAATATTGCCAGCGCAACCGTGACTGATATCAAAGCGCTAGGTGCCAAAGATCACTCTCAAGTCGGCAACGAGTTGGATGTCAGTGACAAAGACGACGCTATTAATATTACGACATGGCCAGTCATGGGTATGTATATGCCAGATTCTATCTCTACTTATTCTATTGGCAATAAAACTTACCTAGTGACGGTCAACGAAGGTGATGCTAGAGAGTGGGGTAATTTTAACGAAGAGATAAGTTATAAAGACGTGCTAGTTGATGGCGCTAAATATAATACGCTAGCCTGTCATGGTTTGGACTGCGGTGATAAAAAAGCACTGGGCAGACTGGGTTTTTCCTCGGTAATGGGTCGTGGACTTAATGGCGTTTACAACACCTTGTATAGCTTTGGCGCTCGCTCTTTTAGTATTTGGGATACTGACAATATGAGCGCACCTATCTATGATAGTGGCAGTCTCATGGCAAAATACATTGCTGATAAATACCCTAAGAATTTCAACGCTAGCAATGACAAAAATACTTTTGATAATCGTAGCGATAATAAAGGTGTGGAGCCTGAAGGCATCACTATTGGTCAAGTCGGCTCGCAAACGATTGCTTTTGTAGGGCTTGAGCGTATCTCTAGCATCATGGCGTTTGATGTCACTGATCCTATGAACGTCAAATTGCTTGGCGAGATTAACACTCGTAGTTTTGATGATGCCAAGTTAGACGCAGCCAAAGCAGGTACCGCTCCTGCCAATGCTGATGGAGACTTAGGGCCTGAGGGCTTAACCTTTATCTCTAGCAGTGATTCACCATCTGGCAAGCCACTATTATTGGTTGGATTTGAGGTGAGTGGCAGCTCAAGAGTCTTTGAACTAGACTTTACAGAGTGATAGCAACAGCTAGTAATTAAATTTAAAAGCAATAGAAAGTGCTACTGGAATGAATTTTTTGCAGCCTCTGTCCCGCTTGCGTACAGCACGCAAGAAAAAATCATACTAGTAGCACGCTAGGACAAACGTACCTCTTTTACTATAAACTGACTAGAGCTGTTGTAAATTAAAGCTCTCTAAACGAACCTCATAAATTGGAAACGATTTATGGGGTTTTTTATGCACCTCGTTTATGTCGAAAATAATCTAAATTATGTCCTAAATTATAGCGTATTTACTGGTAGATTTTTCTTTAATCAATAGCTTAATCTCAGCGATTTGCGCATTAGTAGCCGTCGATCCTGCATCAATTAAGGCACGGCGCTGGCTAGTGTCTAATGAGCTTATATGACTGACATTTGGTTTAATCACAATATCAGCACGATTACTCTCATCGTTTGAGCGCTTGCTATTAACAGGGCGCGCATTGGCAGTAAAGTTTTGCTCTAATAAACCCCAAAATCCGCTTAACGAGGTAATGTTTAATAATTGGCTCTTCGATACTGGTTTAGCGGTACTGTTAGTAGCCGTCACATCCACGGCAATGACAATATCGGCTCCTAATTCAAAGGCGCTATCGACTGGTACGAGACTGACTACGCCACCGTCGATATATTTTTTGCCGACCTTTTCGGGAATACGCGGGGCGATAAAAATATTGGGTATGCTACAAGACGCTTGTACCGCAAGCCCAGCATTACCAGTGGTAAAAACCGCCTTTTTTAAACTGTCCTTTTCCGCTGCGATAGCGGCAAAGGTAATCGGAAAGTCTTCTATTGGACGATTGCCAACCTTAGTATTAATAAAGTTCTTGAGCTTGATACCTTCTATAAAGCCCTGACTGGATAAGGTAAAATCCGTCAACGCGCTATCGGGTGTGGTGAGTGCCAATTGTTCAAGGTCGCGTGCCGTCATGCCACTAGCGTAAAGGCTACCAATCAAACTGCCAACGCTCGTGCCGACGACTAAGGTTGGAGTAATACCGTTTTCCTCCAAAGCTTTGATAACGCCGACATGAGCGAAACCTTTGGCACCGCCGCCACCCAACACGAGCGCGACACGAGGCGCTTCTATGACAGGCTGTACTGGTGCAACTACTGGTTTTATACTGCTACAAGCGCTGGCAAATAGCGTGAATGCGCCAAGTAAACTTAAACGTATAAAAGGTTTAACCGTTGGAGATGCCAGCATACAAAACCTTAATAATAGAATTTATTGCCATGAAATAATGGCATCAAAATAGTATGGTAAGCTTCCAATAAAAGAGATACGGATTTGAAAATCGTGCCACTGGTATAAATTTTACTTGCTTGCTGTGTCTACGCTGACAGAGGCTGCGCAAAATATATCCCAGCAACACGGTATCGTTTTTATATCGGATTGACTATAGCGTTTAAGCCGTCAAAAAACTAAAAAGCAGTGCTATTAATAGCCTAGCATAATTCATTATATTATCAGCTATAATACTTATAGTAGTTTTATATTATGAGTTGGGCATCCACGCTTTTATTAAAATTATTAGAAATATTCAAGTTAGTCTCAATCTAACCTTAATCTAACTAAGCATCATACTGTTAGGATTTTTAATGCCAACACCTGCAATGCAGTTAATCATTCGACCTATCAATAGTGAACCTGTCTCAGCGCTGGATATGTCGATATCTGCGCTGGGCGGCGTTGGGCCAAAAGTCGCTGAACAACTGGCACAATTAGGTATCGTACGGATATTTGATTTGCTGTTACATTTGCCACGTGGTTATGAGGATCGCAGTCGCTTGGTTGCTATAGCCGATATCGGGCATGGGCAAGCAGCACTCATTACGGGTCGCGTGGTGCACGTCGATAACAAGCGCAGCGGCATGACAGTAATCATAGATGATGGTACTGGAACGGTCGGCTTGCGGTTCTTCAAAGTCTATCGCGGTCTTGAGCAAACCATGAGCTTAGGAACTGAGCTACAGCTATTCGGTGAAGTCAAGGTCAGTCGTTATGGTAAGCAGATTCATCATCCTGAGTATCAAGTCATCACTGGGAATTCAGCGGTAACCGATATCGGTCTACAGCCGATCTATCCAACGGTCAAAGGCTTGCATCAAAACAAACTGCGTACGCTAATCAAGCTGGCCTTGCAGACGGTGCGTAGCCAAGGGCTACCGATGACGCTATTCACATCAGATGACTTTGCGATCGTTGCCGATTTGCCATTAGCGCCGTTTGAAGCGCCAGAGTTGGTGGTGAGTGAAGCTATCGATGCAGAAGATATCTTTTCGACTCTAGCGCGTAGAGTGCCTGATAATAGCACTAGTAATAGCGTTAATAGAGCTGACCCTTCCCCTTATATTCATGTCAATTTTAATAGTGATAATGATAGTTTAATTAATAACTCAGCCAATCACTCAATTAACAGCGCGATCAATAATAATGTTTATAATTTAACCATATTTGAGGCGTTAGTATTATTACATACGCCACCAACTTACACCGATGCAGGTCAGCAATATAAATTACTGACTCAGCTTACTGCACGCACTCACGCGGCATGCCAGCGCTTGATAATTGAAGAGCTAACCGCACATCAGCTCAGCTTATTATATCGCCGTCAACAATTGCATAAATTCAAAGCGCCTAAATGCGTTAACCAAAGCCCATTAACCGATAAATTATTCGCCGCTTTGCCATTTGAGTTAACGGGCGCGCAGCAAAGAGTCATGAAAGACATCAGCGCTGATATGGCCACTTCTATTCCGATGCTGCGGCTCATACAAGGTGACGTTGGCTCTGGCAAGACTTTGGTGGCGGCGGGCGCGGCAGGTTTCGCGCTAGATAGTGGCTGGCAAGTTGCGGTTATGGCACCGACTGAGATTTTAGCGGAGCAGCATTTATTAAACTTCAAACAGTGGTTTAAGCCGTTAGGGGTTGGAGTTGGTTGGTTGGCGGGCAAGCAAACGGCAAAGCAGCGCCGTGAAGCATTAGAGGATGTAGTCGAGAATAATGTACAGATAGTCGTCGGTACGCATGCGCTATTTCAGGAAAAAGTACAATTTGCTAAGTTAGGCTTAGTCATCATCGATGAGCAGCATCGCTTTGGGGTCGAGCAGCGCATGGCATTGACTAATAAAGGCGTCGCAGGCAGCACACCACATCAGCTAATTATGACCGCAACCCCAATTCCGCGTACGCTCGCAATGAGTGTCTACGGTGATATGGATACGTCTATTATCGATGAGCTACCACCGGGTCGTACACCGATTACTACGGTGACTATTGACCGCAATCGCCGCGATGATGTCATTGAGCGTATCGCTATTAATTGCGAAGCAGGACGGCAGGCGTATTGGGTGTGCTCGTTAGTAGAAGAATCTAGCGTACTTGATGCGCAAGCGGCTGAGGCGACTTATGAGGATTTACACGAGCGCTTAGGTATTCGTATTGGACTGGTACACGGTAAGATGAAGTCGGTCGATAAACAAGCCATCATGCAGCAATTTAAGGCTTGAGAGCTAGATTTATTGATAGCGACTACCGTCATCGAAGTCGGGGTCGATGTGCCAAATGCTTCACTCATGGTTA
>JBBSUA010000077.1:0-7759 GCA_038235315.1 Pseudomonadales bacterium
AACGCGTGCTTATACTCAAGCCAATATTAGCGACGGTCAATGTCATCCAAAAGCCACTTATGTCTGTATCGAAGGGCCACAGTTCTCAACGCGTGCGGAGTCGCATTGGTATCGACAAATGAATGCTGATATTATCGGTATGACTAACATGCCTGAGGCTAAATTAGCGCGTGAAGCCAGTATCGCTTATGCTACCTTAGCCTTAGTGACAGACTTTGACTCTTGGCATCCTACTGAGGAAGATGTCAGTGCTGATTATGCGATTCAGAATTTAATGAAAAATGCTGACAATGCCCAGCATGTGATTCAGCAAGCAGTCGCCTTAATTGCTGAGGAGCAACCGAAATCCATTGCCCATAATGCACTTTCTCAAGCATTGGTCACTCCTGTTGACGCTATGAGTGCTGAAGTTAAAGCTAAGCTTGCAGCGCTCTTGCCTGAGTAATATTAGTAATGATATCAAAAACGGTATCACATTCTTTCGCAAAAAAAGCCATCATAATATTTGATGGCTTTTTGCTATTTTACGATACTAATTAGGTTTAACAGCATCCGCTTGAGTTGCTAGATTCATTAACTATTGGCACTATATTCGGTTGTTGATTAACTTGCTGTTGCCCAAAAGGTATACCCTCACCACAATTTGCAAAAATCCCATAATGATAGCTGTCATCGCCAATAAACTCAAAATGCGGAGCAAAGCGTGAGTCCTTAAGCATGTTATAAGTGTTGGCGCAAACCGGAAATACGCGACCAGTCTCGATACTATGGTGCTTATCAAGCTCAAAGCGGTGCGCTAGCTGCTCGATCGTTCCTTTATAAATAACCGCTTGCCCATAATCCTCGCAAGCATCCTCAATCGCTGTACTCTTAAACAGACGGTAAGTTGCGGAGAAAAACTGAATAGTGCCAATCTTAGCTGCCAGCGCAGGATCAGTAATCTCAAGTGGACGGTCTTCAACCAGTCTAGGATCTAGAAAATCAGCGTCGCGCGCCAAACGCTCAAAGTCCTTCCAATATAAAGCACCGCTCAAGCACTCACCATACAATACAGGATCGTTTATCAAATGCTGCGGAATACGACGATCAGCATAGACATCAGAGAAATAAAACTCACCGCCCGGCTTAAGAAGACGCTGTACACTGGCCATTACCGCTGCTTTATCAGTAGATAAATTGATGACGCAGTTGGAGACGATAATATCAAAACTGTTGTCCTCTAGATTTAGCTCATCCAACGTTTCAAGATAGCCCTTTAAAAAGGTCACATTGTCATAGCCAAATTTGTCCGCATGATACTCTTGATGCTGCTTAGCGATTGCCAATTGTTCATCCGTCATATCGATACCGACGACATGACCTGTGCTACCAACCAATTGCGCTAATGCATAGACATCACGACCTGAGCCACTACCCAAATCTAAGATACGACAACCTTCTAAAAGTGCGGGACAAACTAACCCGCATCCATAATAGCGACTCAATACATCGTCGTGAATATTAGCCAATAAAGGTTTTAACCAACTTGGCATATTACTGATATCACAGCAAGCCGAGGTCTTTAGATCAGCGGTACTCTGTAATTGTTTGCCATAATAATCTTGCACGACGTCCTGCATAAAAATTTCCTTTTAGAAATTAAAAAAATATCAGCGGTTAGTAACGGTATATCCATCAAGCCAGCTTGACGGTAAATGCTGTAAATCAGTCGGCTCATCTATATCCACTAATGGCTCTAATAGCGCTAGCGTCCAGTTCAAAGCGGCGATACGCTGTTGCGTTACTTCGGCAACGCTTGCGGTACTCCACTCGATATTTGTAAACAAATTGTCATGAACTTGCTTAAATCCTAGCAGGACATAACCACCATCCAAGGCTGAAATCATAACTGTATCATGCTCATATAAACGTTGTGCCGCGTTTTGCATTCGCTCAGCAGTTAAATCAGGGCAGTCCGTACCGATTAATATAACTTTCTTAAAGTTTTCTAGCGCATTTTGACTGGCGGTTAACATGCGCCACCCCAAATCACCTTGCGCTTGCGCTGACCATTGTAATGAATTAGTCAAGTTGAGCGATTGCCAACAAGGATCAGTTGGTGCAGGGCTAACACATAACTCAACCGTACATCCGCTAGCTAGCGCTTGCTCAATGCTATGCAATAACAGCTGCCGTGCCATCATTGCAGCACCATCGATACCCAGTGCTGGTTGCAAGCGTGTCTTTGCCTTGTCTTGAGCTGGGAATTTGGCAAAGATGATGATTAACGTTTCTTCTTTAGTCATACTTAACTCTAGTTGCTCATTGAAAACACTCTAGTTTTTATAATAACGCTCTTTTATAGTATCAGCCGATACTCCGCGCCAATAATCAAAGCGTAGATGCCACATCAGCCATATCGTGCGCCAAGTGCCATGCTGTTGCCAACGCCGTGCTGAGGTAGTCACTTTGCTGGTTAAGCAAGCAGGCTTAGCGATATCTTTTAGGATTTTACACAGCTCAACATCTTCCATTAGCGCCTGATTGGGATAGCCACCGATTTGCTCAAATAGCGATCTGCTAATAAAAATAGCTTGATCACCCGTAGCGATACTCGTCACTCTTGAGCGACCATTTATCATAGCGCTCACTAATCGCAGCATAGGCTGACGACTGTCCAAGCGTACATCAAAACGTCCCCATTCATGCTCGTACTCGTACTCATTGCCAGCTCGAATCATACCTTGTTTAATATCACTAATGGCATTAATAGGCAACTGAGTATCAGCATGTAAAAACAACAATATGTCACCAGTAGCAAGCGCTGCACCAGCATTCATCTGAGCAGCACGACCCGCTGTAGATTCAATAAGGTGCCACTCAGTAGCTAAATGTCCATCATTAAGCAAAGTGTTAATCAATGCTTTGGCAACGTCAAACGAGCTATCTACTGAGCCACCATCTACCAATAACACTTGCTGTGGCGCTGGATTTAAGCGTGTAATATTAGCAAACAAAAGAGGCAGATTGTCTGCCTCATTGAGTATAGGAATAATGATAGAGACCGTAGACAGAGCCGTCATATTTCGCAACTCTACCTTTACTTTTTATTTAAGTTCCAGTCATAATCAGTATAGCTGATTTTGGTTTTGCCACTTTTTAGGTCGGCAGTCTGACTACTATTAAGACCTAAAGATGAGCTATAGCGACCTAAGAAGCCTTCTAGATCATTAGTACCGCGCCAATTGGTTGCAAAGTCTTCTTTGTACCATTTAAAGATTGGTGATACTTGAAGTGTACTACCTTTGAGGCGATTGCGACTGCTATCCGCTAGGAACTTGCTGGTCACTTGTTCTAGCTGTTTATCTAATTTACTCGCCGTAAAAGCATCATTTAATAAGGCTGGACAGCCGATACTGGCGCAATTGACGGCAAAGTGAATGCGTGGTTCGTTATACCGCTTGGAGCCACGAATCAGATTGTGCTCAATATCGTCAAGCGAACGCGTCTTACCCAATAGTGAGATAAAATTTTGCTTCCACGGTGAACCAAATATCCCACCGATATCTTTAATGGACTTAATGCCTGGATACTTAGTCAATACTAACTCAACAGTGCCCGCATTATAAACATTGATTAAAAATGCCAACTGCTCATCTTTACTCCAACGATTGAACTCAGACTGACTGACTTTGCTAGTAGCATCCATATAACTATCAAGCTTAGCTTTGTCAGACTTCATTCCTGCATAATTGACTACTGAAGCTTTGCCACCGTTGATCATAGTGACGTTCTTGCTTAATAAGCTATCCCAGCTGCTGTGATTAAAATCAGCAAAGGCGGCTGCACTTGATAGCATTATAGAAGTCGCGATAGCTGTTTTTACCATTGCACTTTTAATTGAGCGATTGGCTGAACGTTTGGTTGAAACATTAGATAATGACATAGTCTTAACTCCGTTTGAATTGATGATATTTCTCTACCCATTTCAATAGCTTTTGCGGCGCATGATTGCGTTTCCACTCACCTGCCGCGTATTTATTGGCTTCACTCATCGTTGGATAAGTGTGAATAGTGCCAAGGATTTTGTTGAGTCCAAGGTTGTATTTCATAGCAAGGACATATTCAGCGAGTAATTCGCCAGCATGATTACCGACGATAATCACGCCTAATATTTTATCTTTATTGGGAACCGTTAATACTTTGACCCACCCAGTCGCATGGCTATCGGTAATGGCTCTATCGAGATCGCTGATATCATAGCGGGTCACTTCAAATTTAATGTTTTTCTCGTTAGCCTCTTGTTCATTAAGTCCAACACGAGCAACTTCGGGATCAATAAAAGTAACCCACGGAATCACCCGATAATCGGCTTTAAACTTTTTAAACGTGCCAAATAGTGCGTTAACTGCAGCGTACCAAGCTTGATGTGAGGCAACATGGGTAAACTGATAAGGTCCAGCGACGTCGCCTGCAGCCAAAATATTAGGGAATTTGGTTTCAAGATAGTCGTTAGTTACGACAGTTTTTTCGGTGTCGATTCCTAAATGCTCAAGACCATATCCGCTCATACGTGCGCTACGACCAACAGCGATAATCAGTGCGTCAAACTCTAAAGTCGTTTCAATCTCATTATGCTTAACTATCAGACGTTGACTGCTCTTTCCATTGACATCGACTCGCTCACAGCGGGCAGCATCATGTTCGAGTAGTACTTGCACACCGTCGGTCTCTAAACAAGCTTTTGCATAGTCTGCAACCTCCTGATCTTCTTTTTTGAGCAGTCGCGCCCCACGCTCTACCTGCGTGACATTAGAGCCTAAACGCGCAAATGCTTGCGACAATTCACAGCCAATAGGACCACCACCGATGATGATCAAACGCTTGGGAGGCGCAGATTGATGGCTGAGCGTCTCCCATAATGTGTCACTGGTTAAATAGTCGACAGACTCTAAACCTTCAATTGGCGGTATAAAAGGTTTGCTACCTGCCGCAATAACAATACTACGGGTAGTCAATCGCTGAGTGCTACCATCTTCGTTAGCAATCTCAACCGTCCAAGGATCAATAATCGTTGCGTAACCCTTAATAACATCGACGCCAAGTCCAGTGTAACGCTCGACACTATCGTGCGGTTCAATCGTCGCAATAATATTGTGTATGCGCGCCATAACGGATTTAAAGTCATACTCTGCTTCGACGTTTTGTAAGCCATAATGTTCACCATGACGCATATCATGAGCCACTTTGGCACTTTTTATTAAAGCTTTGCTAGGGACACAGCCATAATTCAAGCAATCACCACCCATTTTATGGGCTTCTACTAAAGTGACTTTGGCTTTGACCGTTGCAGCGATATAGGACGATACTAAACCTGCTGCACCTGCGCCAATCACCACCATGTTACGATCAAAAGATTTGGGTTTAGTCCAGTCTTTGTAGACTTGCCGAGCTTTGTACCAATTGAGCACTTTTTTGGCGATTAGTGGGAATATCGCTAGTAAAGCAAATGAAGCCAAGAGTGTCGGTGAGATAATATCTCCAAGACTTTCAATTTGCGCCAGCTGTACACCAGCATTGACGTAGACAAAAGTTCCCGCCAGCATACCGATTTGACTGACCCAGTAGTACGTCCACGTTTTGATGTTAGTAAGACCCATCAATATATTAACGAGGAAAAATGGAAACAGCGGCAGCAAACGCAAAGTGAATAAGTAAAATCCACCGTCTTTTTCTATACCTTGATTGATACTGTCAAGCTTGCTAGCGAATTTAGTCTGAAAGCTATTGCGTAATAGGTATCGCGAGGCAAGAAAGGCGAACAATGCACCGACACTAGAGGCAAATGACGCTAATAATAAGCCCCACCATAATCCAAATAAAGCGCCAGCCAACAATGTCATTAATGCCGCACCGGGCAATGAAAATGCCGCGATAAGCACGTAAGCTAAGAAGAATAGGCCACCAACAAGCAGTGGTGTCTCATTACGCCATTGATAAAACTGCCCTAAGCGTGATTGAATACCATCCAATGTCAGTAAATCATTAAAGCCAAACAAAAAGAATCCAGCGATAACCAAAACAACCACGAGGACAATTAATACCTTTTTCATACGTTGTCCTTTAGAGTAAAATTAATATGACGTTATAAATCCTAAGCTTGAGAGTGCTCTTTTTCTTCTTCTAAAGCGCCACCACAACTACTGCCTTGTCCTGCGGTACAGCCATAACAATGATCCCCAATAGCAATGTCATCACCGCTAGGGTTTTGGGTGAGTAAGTCACTTAAATGTCGACGTGATTTGTTAGGGACTAAAATTTCCAATTGTTGATTAAAATCACAATCAAATAACTCTCCTAGCCAGTTGACACTGATCGTCTCGCGACACATCACATCTTTTAGATTGGCGGCAACGTAATTATCCTTGAGTAGATCCATATAGGGATGGAACTCGTTCTTAGCCAATAGCACGGCACCAAAGCGCTGAATGGGCATATTGGTTAAGGCAAACAACTGGTTAAACTCAATATCAAAATGTTCTTTTAGCTCACGCTTATAATCTGCTTCTAGCTGTTGCTGATCGGGCGGTAGTGACGCCCCTTGCGGGTTATAAACTAAGTTCAAGGTTAGATTAGAACTCTCTTTTCCATAGCCTAGCTTATTTAGTTTGTGCAAACCTAACACACTGCCATCAAACGCGCCTTTACCGCGCTGCTTGTCGACGTTCTCTAGTGAATAACACGGTAGCGAGGCCACCACTTCCACTTGGTTGTCCGCTAGGAACTGCGCCATATCCTCATAGCCCTCTTCCATTAGAATAGTTAAGTTACAACGATCAATGACCTTGACACCCATATCGCGAGCCGCTTTGACTAGATATTTAAAATCGTCATGCATCTCAGGTGCACCGCCCGTTAAATCTAACGTATCAATACCTTGAGCTTGCAGTACTTGTGGAATCAGTTCAACCAATTCTCGTGACATCATCTCAGTACGATAAGGGCTAGCAGCGACGTGGCAATGTACGCAAGACATATTGCACAAGTAACCCATATTGACTTGTAATATCTTTAGCTCTCTGCGCTTAATAGCAGGAAAATCAGTATATTCGAGTAATTCAATGGTAGATTTCATAGTGGTTTAGCATCCCTGTCATCGCGTTTTAGTTATTTAGTTAGAAGGCAGTGTTTAATGCTGTAAACAATAGTCATAGCAAAATAGCGTTGATAACTAATCTTATAACCACTTTTTCCACAAATTTCGCAGTTATATTGTTTCTGCCTTGAAGTTTAACTAATCAATGATACCCTATTATGTCTATAGAATGCTTTATGATAATAGAGAAGCATTATAGTTATTCCATATTAGCATTGATTAATCGAAGCTAATTTTACTTTGCATTTACGAACCGTCTATCAATATAGCGTTTGAGTTGCCAAACCCAGCGACCTTGCATACTAAGCTTGCCCCAACTAGCGATAGCGTATCTATCACCACAGGATAATAGATACAAGGTGCGGTTCTTGGGTCGATAGCTTTTGAGCGGCTCATCTGATAGATAGGCTAGTAGATTATCAGCTTCTATGACACCACCATATACCGCATGTACGCCTGAATGCGCCACATCTTGATCGGCTCGCGTTGCCACATCACCTACTGAAAATACATTAGAGTGAGATATACTTTGCTGATTAGCATCCACCGCTATAAATCCGTTGTCTACTGTCTTAAGATTTGTGTGCTGTGTCCATGCCGACCCAGTAACGCCTGTCGCTGCAA
>JBBSUA010000078.1:0-7717 GCA_038235315.1 Pseudomonadales bacterium
AAGAGACATCAATCAGCATGTTAATGCTGATAAGATCTTAGTTTAATGGTTATATAGTCAATCCACTTTAAAATAAATACAGTGCTATTGGGATGCTTGCTTTTAAAATATAGGTTGCGCAGCCTCTGTCAGCGTAGACACAGCAAGCAAGGAAAATTTATACCAATAGCACGGTTAAAATATTTGTATCTTATTTATTCAAGACTGACTATAACTTAGCGTAGCGCGCTACAAATAACATAATAATCAGATGCTTTGTTATAACGATGTGTGACGTGCATTTGTATATGATGGTACAAGTAGACCGTTCACGCTTTAGTAGTTACAACCATGCTAGAAAATACGAGTAGAGGGATTAAACTCGTTTAGCCTAAAAAAACGCTAAATAATATTAGGGTCTGTTGAACATTCAAATATTAGGACTGCTGATAGCTAAAATCGCACCAAGCTAGGCGTAAACCGACGATAACGTCTAGACCTTAACTAGGTTTATAACAACGTTTGGTGCGATTTTAGCATCAGCCCTTCGGGGCGGGACTATTTTTTGCCAATACATAGCAAAATTGTCTAACCTAGAATAACTAGGCGTCAAAAATTTCACTGCGTATTGTCTAAAAAATAGCTACCGCCAGTGCCACATTTGAATGTTCAACAGACCCTATATTTTAAATGAATAAAAACGGGATAGACGATAATGATGGACTTGATAATTAAGAATGCCCGATTAACAAATTTTACAGAATTAGTAGATATTGGCATAAAAGACGCTCATATTCAAAGCATCGATGTGTCTGCTAATGGCAATGTTGATAGTGATAGTGCGACAGTCCAGAACCTCGTCGCGAATGATGCTGAAACTATTTATGATGCTAAAGGCAATTTTGTATGTGCTGGTTTTTATGAAAGTCATATCCATCTTGATAAAGCGTGCATACTAGACCGCTGTAGTATGGAGCAAGGTGACTTAGAAGAGGCGGTTAATGAGACAGGCAAGGCCAAAGAAGCGTTCACTGAAGAGGATGTATTTGAGCGTGCATCAACAGCCATCGAAATGGCGATTAAGAAAGGCACAGTAGGATTACGAACGTTCGTTGAGACCGATGCCAAAACGCAGTTGCGTAGCTTTGAGGCTATAAAAAGAGTTCAACAGAAATATGCTTTTGCGATTGATATAGAGATTTGTGCTTTTGCTCAAGATGGCTTGACCAATGCGCCGAAAACACAGCAGCTGTTACAGCAAGCATTATCACAAGGTGCTGATCTGCTAGGCGGTTGCCCGTATAAAGATGACAATCCAAATCAACACATCGAGATGATATTTGATTTAGCCGAGCAGTTCGACGTTAACGTAGATTTCCATTTGGATTTTGATTTAGATCCTGATGGCTCAAGCATTCCAAAGCTGGTAGAAGAAACCATCAAGCGCAACTATCAAGGACGCGTATCTATTGGTCATGTCACCAAGCTCTCTGCGATGGACACAATGAATCGAGGAGCGATAGCAGGTTTATTGAAACTGGCAGACATTACTCTAACCGTCTTGCCAGCAACCGATATTTATCTAAACGGGCGTGACTATGACGCTTTGATACCTAGAGGTATGGTGAATGCTAATGAACTGGCAGAGATGGGTATCAATACCACTATCGCGAGTAACAATATTTTGAATGCCTTTACGCCCTTTGGGGATGCCTCGTTAGTCAGAATGGCAAACCTGTATGCCAACATTGCTCAACTGTCTAAGGATAGCGAGATAGCAGATGTGTTTGATATGGTCAGTAAAAATGCGGCTAAATTGTTATCATGCCACACTGAGATAATGGTAGGTGCATCAGCGACTTTGGTCGTGTTAGAGGCAAAGGATGCAATCATGGCCATTAGAACCACTGCGCAAGCCTTGGCAGGTTTTAAGAATGGTAGACAAACTTTTTGTAATCATGCTGCGTATATTTGTGTTGAGTAAACTTAGCCAGCATATATCAATAAACAATAACAGATGAAAATGTACGGACGTCAGATGGTGGTGTGCCTAATCATCTCTCCTTAAGGTTAAGGCAGCACATGTTACTCAAAATCCTACGCGCTCTATTAGCTATTAGTGGTTTAGTACTGGTTATAGACTGCATCGTATTAATAGCAGTTGGCAAAATTAATTTTAGTACGGTAGTGCCATTATTGATAGGCATTATCTTTATTATGCATGGATTTTTTTGGCAAGCTATACGTAACCTTATCAGCCAAAATGATTGGTTAAATATTAGCTGGTATGGTCTTTGGGGATTGTTTGTGATTTGGCTGGTGAGCTTTGGAGTATTTATAGGGTCGCTGCAGCAGCAGATTAAACTCAGCAAAAAACCTTTACCACAGGTTGCTGCTATCATTGTACTCGGTTCAGGTACGGTAGACGGTGAGCCAACACCAACCCTTGCTGCGCGGTTGGACACGGCTGCCGCTATTATTAGTGCGCAGCCACAAGCGGTAGTCGTGACCAGTGGTGGTGTTGGTTTTGGTCGGACTCGTAGCGAAGCGGATATTATGGCAACCTACTTACATAACACGCACGGCATATCATTAGAGAGCATCGTTCAAGAAGGTGAAAGTACGAGCACTGAAGAAAACTTAATGAACAGTCAAGCACTGTTAGATAAGCAAGGCCTCTCACTGAGCGCACCTATCGCTATCGTCACTAGTGATTTTCATACTATTCGAGCTGCTGCTATTGCCCGTCATCAAGGCTATAAGCAGCCTATTACTCGGGCTAGCCCAACCCCGTTATCGATTCGTTATAATGCGTGGTTTCGAGAGTACTTTGCCTTTATTAGCGGTTGGATTTTGAGAGAGTATTAATTCATTTAAGACTTGCAATCCGCCAATAAAAATAGTGCGGTTCTACTTATTTTTGAACAAGCGATTTCTTCAGGTGAGCCTTGAGCGACAATTTTCCTGCCCATGTCGCTTTTGATAGCTTTGATAGCGTTAGACTACTTTAATTTGCAGCTGTCTAATAGCAAAGAGTTTAACATTGCAACGCTATTTTCAAGCCAATGTCTTACCGAGCCAATACGCATCTCTTACACAGCCTTACTGATGCTTACTAACTCTCATAAACTCTCGTAAAAATAGCCACGCCAAATCCTGAATAATGGTATTCGTCTAAAAATCATATACAATGACAATATCAATTTAGAACGCTAATAAGCTAAATCCAATCACTAAGAATATATAAGGAATAATCATGTCAGATAAATTTATAAAATCTAAAGCCGCTGTTGCTTGGGGACCAAACCAACCATTATCGATTGAAGAAGTGGATGTCATGCTGCCACGCAAAGGCGAAGTACTAGTGAAAATCCTTGCTAGCGGCGTTTGTCATACCGATGCTTATACGCTATCTGGTGAAGATCCAGAAGGCGTATTCCCTGCTATCTTAGGTCATGAAGGTGGCGGTATCGTCGAGCAAATCGGTGAAGGCGTGACTAGCGTCCAAGTTGGCGACCATGTGATTCCACTATATACGGCTGAATGCGGCGAATGCAAAATGTGTACCTCAGGTAAAACCAATCTGTGCTCAGCAGTACGTGAGACCCAAGGTAAAGGCTTAATGCCAGATGGTACTACGCGCTTCTACAAAGATGGCGAGCCTATTTATCATTATATGGGCTGCTCAACGTTCTCTGAATATACCGTCTTACCAGAGATTTCTTTAGCTAAAGTCAATAAAGATGCCCCGTTAGAAAAAGTGTGCTTGCTCGGTTGTGGTGTGACTACGGGCATGGGCGCGGTCATGAATACCGCAAAAGTTGAAGAAGGCTCTACCGTCGCTATCTTTGGTTTGGGTGGTATTGGGCTGGCAGCTGTCATCGGTGCAAAAATGGCCAAAGCCAGCCGTATTATCGGTGTTGATATTAACGAAGATAAGTTTGAATTGGCGAAGAAACTGGGCGCAACTGACTGCATCAATCCTAAAGACTACGATAAGCCCATTCAGGATGTCATCGTTGAGATGACCGATGGCGGCGTTGATTATTCCTTTGAGTGTATCGGTAATGTCGATATTATGCGCTCAGCGCTTGAGTGCTGCCATAAAGGGTGGGGCGAGTCGGTTATCATCGGTGTGGCTGGCGCGGGTAAAGAGATCTCAACTCGTCCCTTTCAGCTAGTGACCGGTCGCGTCTGGCGTGGTTCGGCATTTGGTGGGGTGAAAGGTCGTACGGAACTACCCGGCTATGTCGATCGTTATATGCAAGGTGATATTCCTTTAAATGACTTTATTACGCACACTATGCCGTTAGAGGATATCAACGAAGCGTTTGAATTGATGCATAAAGGTGAAAGTATTCGCACTGTTATTCATTTTGATGCTTAAGTCATCGCCATTTGACTATAGCTATTAATACTATAAAGTTTAAATGGTTGTTGTTAGATTAAAAAATGCCGTCTTCTTGAGAGACGGCATTTTATTTTATAAGGTAAGTGATTTGAATGTTGTCATGTTCAAATCATCATAATGGTTGTTACACTCAGCTTTAATTATCTGAACAAGCCAGTTTGAATTAATATTGATTAAAAAGCAGGTTGACGCTTAGGTATCGCGCCCAAGAACTCATTTCGTGCTTGGTTGTCATGCACATATTCACCTAACATAGCGGTGCTACGAGTGGTTGAATGCTGCTTGTTAACGCCGCGCATCATCATACACATGTGCGAGGCATCCATAACTACCGCCACACCACGACAACCCGTTACATCCATAATTGTCTGTGCAATTTGCTCGCTTAGGTTCTCTTGAATTTGCAAGCGACGGGCAAACATATCGACGATACGAGCGAATTTTGACAAGCCCAATACTTGACCGTTGGGCAGATAGCCGATATGCGCAACACCATGAAAGGGCAGCATATGATGCTCGCATAATGAATAAAATTCAATATTCTGCACCAAGACCAGCTCGCGATTGGTCGATGGGAACACGGCACGATTGACGACTTCATCTAAGTTTTGGTGATAACCTTGAGTCAGATGTGCAAACGCTTTTGCTGCACGTACGGGTGTATCTTCAAGACCAGCACGCTCTAGGTCTTCGCCTGTTGAGCTAATCAATTGACGATAAGATTCAATACTTTCTTGATAATTTGATGTTATTGTTGGGGTGTTACTCATAATTTTGACAGCCATCCAAAATGTGGGTATAGCTTAACGCTAAATCCTATTTTGCAAAGGATTTTGTGAAGAGAGTGCAAGCTTGGAAGGGCTGTGATTATACTTGAAATTATCGCGACTTCATACCGCTATAGATAATTCTTGGTATTTGAGCATTTATAGGACTCATTAATAACTAATAGTTTACGACTGTTTACTTAATTTGATTCGTGTATAATGATCTGACCATTTAGTTTTATGCGTTTAGGTAATCTTTGTTCACTACTGTGAGCGGTTTATTTGCCGTTAACTGCACGTTAAAATACAGTATCTTTTTTATATTAAGTCAACGCTATATAAACATTGACGAATCTATTTATCACTAAAAATAACTATTAATTTACAAGGAAACATTATGCTACTTCAAGGACAACGCTTCGTCGTTACAGGCATTGCAAGCAAACTCTCCATCGCTTGGGCTATTGCCGAAGCGCTACATCGTGAGGGTGCTTCTTTAATTTTAACGTATCCAAATGATAAAATCAAAAAGCGTGTCGATATGGCAGCCGAGCATTTTGAAGCTGACTTAGTACTGGAATGTGATGTGGCCTCTGATGAGTCTATTGCTGCTTGTTTTGAACAAGTGACTGCTCATTGGGGCGATGGTATAGACGGTGTGGTACATGCGATTGGTTTTGCGCCGATGGATCAGCTTGATGGTGATTTTGTCAATGCAACCACTCGCGAGGGTAGTCATATCGCTCATGATATCTCAAGTTATAGTTTCGTTGCGCTCGCAAAAGCGGCGCGTGAGTTGTTAGCAATGCGTCATGGTTCTATGTTGACACTCACTTATGAAGGTAGCATTTCAGTACTACCGAATTATAACGTCATGGGCATGGCAAAAGCCAGCTTAGAGGCCAGCGTTCGTTATTTAGCGACCTCTATGGGTGGCGAGGGTATTCGTGTTAACGCTATTTCTGCAGGTCCTATTCGTACGCTTGCAGCAAGCGGCATTAAATCGTTCCGAAAAATGCTCGATATCAGCGAAAAAATAGCACCGCTCCAGCGCAATGTGAGTCAAATGGAAGTGGGTAATGCTGCACTGTTTTTACTGTCGCCATGGGCGTCTGGTATCACTGGTGAGATTATGTTCGTTGATGCTGGATTCAATACGGTCGCTATTAGCGAGCAATTAATGATGCTTGATGATCCAAAAGTATAGTTTGAATCAATAATTTGAGCGGTTCATATAGCCAGTTCGAAATAAAAAAGATATGTCACTATTGTCGCGCTACTGGTATAAATTTTACTTGCTTGCTGTGTCTACGCTGACAGAGGCTGCGCAAAATATATCCCAGCAGCACTGTATCGATTTTAAAGTGAATTGACTATAGTCGATGATTGAAAGTTAATATTTAACGGACAGTTCTTGTATACATCAGTGAGGCAGCCTATAGGTTGCCTTTTTTAGTTATACTATGGACGCTTTTTGGGTGTTAGTCTTTTAGGTGGTGAATATGTTGACCAAGTTACCAAGATGGATACTGTGGGGCGGTGCAGTACTAGCCTTTAGCGCAGGCTGTGTTAATACGGCGGCACTAATGGGCTTTACCAATTTAGCTGTATCCCATGTCACTGGTAACGTCAGCTTATTTTCAGCAGCTTTAGCGCACTTCGATGGACGCAGTATCTTATACATTGGTGCGTCATTATTGTCGTTCTTGACAGGAGCGATACTTAGTGGCTTCATTATTGGTAGGAAGTCTTTAAAGTTAGGTCGAAGCTATGGACGCGCATTATATCTTGAGGCAGCTTTATTATTAATCAGTTATTTTCTATACCAGCAGCATGATTATTTGGGACAATTGGCAGCTGCAATGGCTTGTGGATTACAAAATGCAATGGTAGCGACTTATAGCGGGGCGGTTATTCGCACAACCCATCTGACCGGTCTAACCTCAGATATGGGAGCAGCGATTGGCAACTGGCTAGCGGGTCGACCAATTAACAAGCCTGCACTTGGCTTTCAGGCAATCATTTGGTATTGCTTTTGCGGAGGCGGGGCAGTGGGCGCGTTTTTATATGCTAAAGTTGGCTATGGCGCATTGCTTGTACCCATTACTATTGTGCTTACGGCTGCGTTTATCTACAACTATGCATCCGATCAACTACCAGAGAAGCGTCAACCCAGACGAAAAAAACGTCCATCTGGTTGATGAACGCTTTTTTGAGGATATGCTACTGACAGTTGAAAGTCAATCAATGAAAATCAGAAGATTATTCGTCTTCCTCTTTATGATCTTCATGCTCATGCATGCCTTCCATCATATCAAGTGCTGAATCATCAGTACGTTGTTGATCTTTTTTAGCAAGATCATCTTGATTAATATCTGTTGGCGCCATTTTAGTCGTTGGATCTGTTTTATCGCGATTTGACATTAGATACTCCTGTTTTATTTATATTAATTTTATTGAAGCTTATGAGATAACTCACTGAGTATGCGGTAAGCCTATTATCTTGTACATAGTAAGTTAAGTCTATTTGGTGACGGTATGTAACGGTGTCAACATTAGG